>JAQBOT010000327.1 GCA_028287885.1 Pedobacter sp. | reverse complement strand
CGTTACTTAGCATCCCATGTAACCATCTGCCTCGATTGCCACAGTAAAAGGGAATGGGGGTTATTCGGCGGACCAATGGCCGCTACCGACATCGGCGCTGGGGGTGAGGTGTTTAACCAGCAAATGGGCTTTCCAGGTACTTTCTACGCCCCAAATATTACACCTGCAGCTTTGGGCACATGGTCGGACGGTGACGTTTTTCGTGCTGTAACTTCCGGTGTTTCCAAAGACGGCCGAGCATTATTTCCAATAATGGGCTCGCATCGCTTTGGAAAAATGGACAAAGAAGACATTTATGACATCATAGCATTCATCAGAACGCTTAAGCCGGTAAACAAGGTTGTGCCTGCTTCAAAACCAGATTTCCCGGTTAACTTCATTATTAACACAATGCCGCAGAAGCCTAACTTTACAAAGAAGCCTAATCCTGCGGATACGCTCCGTTATGGTGCCTATCTGATTAATGCAGCCGGTTGTGTAGAATGCCATAGTAAGACAGATAAAGGAAGCATTGTCAAGGGAACGGAATTTGGGGGTGGCATGGAGTTTAAACAACCTGCAGGTGTATTGCGCTCGCCAAATATCACGTTTGATGCGGCTACAGGAATAGGTGGATGGACAAAAGAGAAATTTGTTGTTCGATTCAAAACCTTCGCTGCCGAGGGCTACCAGCCTGCTCGTATCACCAAAAACCAAGTGAATACGCCAATGCCATGGGCCATGTATGGCGGCATGAAAGAGCGGGATCTGGATGCCATCTATTCTTATCTAAAGCATCTGCCTCCTATTAAAAACAATGTCGTCCGTTATACGCCGCCTGAGGATTAATCTTTAGAGCGAAGTTGAGCAACTCTTATCCCTGCAATTTTGGTTGAATAATTTATTTAGATAACTTGGGGTCAAACAAATCAGGCGCTATAGCCGCATTATACTTAATCTGACAGGACCTACAATAAATGGATACGATCAAAACCGAGGCGACAATCCTTCAAACAAAGCAACATTTCGACGTTCTAGACGGATTAAGGGGCATTGCGGCTTTATCGGTTGTAACGTTTCACTTTATGGAATGGGCTTATACTGATGCCAGCAAGAACTTCATCGGGCACGGTTTTTTGGCTGTTGACTTCTTCTTCTGCCTTTCAGGGTTTGTTATTGGCTACGCCTATGATGATCGTATAGCCAAAATGGGCATTCTTAATTTTTTTAAGTTAAGGATCATCAGACTGCATCCGCTGGTTATAGCAGGATCTGTGTTGGGACTGCTGGCATTCTTGTTCGACCCATTTGGGGGCCATCCCGAATTGTACAGCACAGGTAAGATCATATTGGCATTCTTGTGTTCGGTACTGCTTATCCCCTTGCCAGTAATAGCGGACCGTGGTTTTAACCTGTTCAGCTTTAATGCACCCGCATGGTCGCTATTTTGGGAATATGTTGCCAATATTGTTTATGCATTTGTGCTTTATAGAGTTAGCCGTAGTTTCCTGCTGTTGTTTACCATACTTTCGGCATTGGCTGTGTGCTTTGTAGCTTACCGTTCGGGCAATTTACTGGGCGGTTGGAGTGGCCCAACCTTTTGGGACGGTTGCGCTCGTATCTCCTACTCTTTCTCCGTAGGATTGCTTATTTACCGTTCCAACTGGATCATTAAGAACAAGCTTGGATTTATAGGCTTAGCTATACTTTTGTTTCTGGCCTTTATCATGCCCTTTTCAAAATTGAACGCTATATCTGAGCCTTTTGTGGTACTGGTTTACTTTCCCTTGCTGATAGCCTTAGGCGCAGGCGCTACATTAACACCTGCGATAAGAAGAGTTTGCATCTTCTCAGGGAAGATTTCCTATCCATTGTACATCACGCATTATGCCGTGTTGTGGATGTTCGGTAATTATTATACAAGTCATAAGCCGGGCACGATGCAGTTGACGCTCATCATCATAGCCGGACTAGTCCTACTGGTTGGAGCTGCGTACCTTGTTATGGAATTTTACGATATACCGTTAAGGAAATATTTTACTGATAAAAGGAAGACTAGGCTTGCAAAAGAAAAAGCTGGAGTGGTTTAAGACAAATGTAATGTTAACTGTTACATCTGCGGACGATCAGCAGCTAATGTTCCCCAGGTCTGGCTCGGTTTGCCACCCATTTCCAGGACCAGTTCTCCCCCTTGCGTCAGATCCTGATACGTTATAAAGGATTGTGTATACTTTTTGCCGTTTAAAGAAGCATTCTGTATATACATGTTTTCAGGGCTATTATTTTTTGCTACAATATGCAACGTTTTACCTGCAGCAAGTTTTACGGTTGCTTCGGAGAAAAGTGGACTGCCAAACACGAAAACGCCGCTAGCAGGGTTCACTTGATAAAAGCCTAAAGATGACAGTACGTACCAGGCCGACATCTGCCCAACATCTTCGTTACCAATAATCCCATCGTGTTTATCTGTGTAAAAGTTATTCATGATAAACCGCACTTTTTCGGCAGTTTTCCAAGGTTGTCCGGCGTAAGCATACAGGTAAGTGATGTGGTGGGATGGCTCGTTACCATGGGCATATTGGCCGATTAAGCCAGAAATATCAGGCGAGCCTTCTTTACCCAAGCTTCCTTTAGCAATGAATAGTGAATCGAGTTTTTCGATAAAGGGTTGGTCTCCACCCTGTAAATTGATCAGTCCTTTTACATCCTGCGGAACCAGCCAGGTATATTGCCACGCATTTCCTTCTGTATAGTCATCAGCACGATGGCGGGAAACAAAGGGACTGAAAGGAGTTCTCCATTGGCTTTCAGATAATCGTCCACGCATGAAATGAGTTGCAGGGTCGAAGTAATAACGATAGTTCTTCGCACGTTTGGCGAAGTAATCAGCATCTGCGGTTTTACCCATCCTTTTTGCTACGGCTGCAATTCCCCAGTCATCGATACTGTATTCCAAGCCCATGGCCACAGATTCAACGGTACTGTCAGCAGGGATGAATCCATATTTTTGAACATAGTGAATGCCACGATCCGTATCCATTGCGCTCGATTTGATGGCTTTATAAGCAAGCGCAGCATCAAAACCTTTAAATCCTTTTAAGTATGCATCCGCAACAACGGGCACCGCACTGTAGCCAACCATCGTGTTGGTTTCATTGCCCATCAAATGCCAAACCGGCAATTTTCCCTGCTGCTGGTAAATAGCAAGCATGGTGTTGATGATGTCATTTACTTTCTCAGGCTGGATGATGGTGTAAAGTGGGTTTAAAGCACGGTAAGTATCCCACAAAGAAAAGGTTGTGTAATTGGTAAAGCCTGCATTTTTATGCACTTTTTTGTCAGTCCCCCAGTAGTCGCCATTGTGATCATTAAAGATAGAAGGTGCAATCATGGTATGATAAAGGGCCGTATAAAAAACACGTTTTTGCGTTTCATCTGCTGTCTTTATCACAACCTTCTGAAGTTCTTTATTCCATTTTTGGTCAGCTTGTGCAACAACCTGATTGAAACTCCATCCGGGGATCTCTGCTTGAATATTGGCTAGGGCGTTCTCCGAACTTACCGGAGATACGCCTACTTTTACAAGTACTTTCTCGCCCTCGGCGGTCGTAAACGATATAACGCCTTTAACCTTCTCTCCGGTTAGTGCCGCACCTGTTTTAACAACCACACTGTCATAAACAGCAAAATTCTTAATTGGCTTAGAGAAAACAGCAGCAAAATAAATGCGCTGGTCTTTTGCCCAGCCAGTCGAAAGCCGATAACCCGTAATGGTTGTTGGGTTAAGCAATTTAATAGAAGTCTTTGTTGGCCTGTCCCAATTTAGACCTTCCTGTAGATCGATTATGATATGAGCCTGATTGCTTTTTGGGAAAGTATATTCGTGAAAGCCAACCCGTTCGCTTGTTGTTAACCGAACCCCAATATCATAGCGCTTTAGTTTTACAGCGTAATAACCCGGTCGAACAGTTTCATCCTGGTGGCTAAAGAGCGAAACGTAACCGCTTTGCATGTCTTTTAAGGTACCCTTCGTCAACTTTATTGCGCCCGTAGTTGGCATAAATGATAAGTCACCCAAATCGCCGATACCGGTTCCGCTCAAATGCGTATGTTGAAAACCAACAATGGTAGAATCGGAAATATGATAGCCCGAGCACCAATCCCAACCTTGAGAAATATTACTTGGACCTAACTGCACAGCACCAAAAGGCACATTTGCACCAACAAAGACGTGCCCGTGAAAACCGGTACCAATAAAGGGGTCGACATATTTGCTGAGGTTTTCCTGCTTGTTTTTTGCAAAGACAACCGGTCTTTTCTGAGCAAACGCCATTGCTGAAGTAAGTACCGCACAGGTTAAGAGCAATGAAGATTTCTTTAAATATGTTTTCAAAATCATGGTATAATGCTGTGTTTTCATTTAAGTTTATTATTTCTATTTTCTATATGCCCCCTATCCCTTAACGTGGGATTTTTGTAGATGCATTTTTTAGTGCTGCTAAATGGGTGTCCGTAACTTGTCCAAACAGTGAAACACCAGCAGCTCCGTTATTTAACGCGTTTTCTATTCCTTGTTGTACCTCCTGATCACTTGCAAAGTCTGGCAAGTACAAGCCGGCATATAAAGGGAACTTGCCATTAAGCGCCTTTACGCCTTCTGCAACAGCACACCCTATCCAGGCTACGTTCTCTTTATAGAAGCCATGATAGATCATTGGGCAAACACCGCTTACATCCCAATTCACCCAATCTTGCTTTACATTCCGGTGTGCAATATCAGGCGTTGGAAAGACGGCTGCAGTAATTGGCTTATTGTATGCCTTGGCTACTTTGGTCAACCGTTCTACGACTTGATTTACACGCTGGTAACGGAACAATCGCCAGGACGGACTTGCTTCCGGATACTGCACTGTGTCTATATCCGTTCCAAACTCTGCCTTGTATGCCTCCTTGCAGACCGTACAATAGCAGTAATCATATTCCGGCAATTCGCTTGTTTGAACAATTGTATACTTATCCCACAAATTCACCGGCAGAATTACATCACAAAACCGCACATAATCCAGGTGGATGCCATCAATATAATCCTTTTTTAAGGCGTTGGCATAATCATTCTCCAAGTACTTCTTCACTTCCTCGCGGCAAGGGCAGAGCCAGCGATAATAGTTAACGTAGGGTGGATAATGGGCGCAAGATTCGCCTTTACGGTTTACTGCATACCAGTCCGGATGCGCGTCAAGCAAGCTCTTTTCTCCCCTGTTCATTGTCCAGATCCAACGATGCGCTTCTATTTTATGCGTCTTCGCTGCTCGAAAATGCCGCTCGCTGTCGCTCTCAAAAAAGATTCCACGAATACCCGCCTCATAATATTTCTGATAGCGCTCAGCTAATTGTTGATCGGTATCTTTAAGATCGGGGTTTGTCCATACCCAATGTTTCCACTTCTTTTTCCGCACAAAAGCTGTGCTTTCAGCATTGGACACGGCTGGTAAAAGGGTTGCAGATAGTCCGGCAACTAAACCAGTTTTAACGAAATTCCGGCGACTAGTCATGGTTTTGATGTTGGTGTTTGAATTAATCCTTCGTTGTTGATGCTTATGGCTGTTTTGCCTTCCGCTAATATAGTTGCTGTAAATTGTTTAGCAGTAGCTTCCAATTGTACCTGGTTTATCTGGTTATCTATCGTCATTTGCGGCGTTATTTCGAGTTCTGCTAAAGTGCTTGCGTAACGTCCAGTTCTTTCCTGATGCTCTTTTTGCCGGTAATAGATCAGCCACAACTGTTGCTTCTGAGATTCAGTATAAGGCATCTTAAAAACGGCGTCAGTTGTCCGCGTAAATTGCAAATACCCCCAGTGCTCCGGGTAGTGCATGTTAATTACGCCTTGCGGAGACCAAACCCAATTGTGTTCTGGCAGATCTTTTCCTGAAGCATCCTTAATCTTAACATTCATATTCCCGGCTACCTTGGTATCCCATTCAACACGGGAAAAATTGATGCGCCATAAAGTACCTTCTGTTGGAACATGAAAGGGAAAACCCATACGTAGTGATTTCAATGGAATTGCCATTTCAACCGTCCATCCTTTATCCTGATCCTTTGGTTTATTCAATGTGCCCTCAATGTGAACACCTGATCTTAATCCTTCCACATTCCAGCCAACTAAGGCATCACCCCCATCTCTGTAAGGTTTTGGCAGGAATAGATCAAAAATCTTATTCAATGCATTAACTTCAATCTCGAAATATTGGTGTGTGTTGTTATCCGGGTCAATAAAGATTTCAAAATCATTATCCTTGAAGATAATATCATCATGATGGGTTTGGGTTGCCCAGACCTGTGGTTCCTGCAATTTTGCAGCAATGAACAAAGTTGAATCATTCCAAAGCATTTTTACCTGTGTGCGCAGTGTCGGTGATGGCTTAAGACTTCCTTCGATGTCGACAAAATCTGTTGTCCATGCGGCCTTTTGCCAGGCACTTTCTGCCAGCTTGCCGTCCATATTTAATTGCTGGTCCGTATGCTGCAGCACGTAGCTTTTTGCTGTGCTGAACAGAGGCTCTAAACCTTTAAAACTATTTTGAGCCATCAGCTTCGGGATTCCGCTTAACAATACTAAAGCTAAGGGCAATATACTTTTGGAAATTAGACGATCCATATATTTATGCGTGTTGTCCAGTTGTGATCAAAGGTTATTTTACCGGGATAAGTTGTTCGTGTACATTCCAGCCGGTTACAGATACTACTACTGCCTGCGCGCCTTTTCCAGGCACATACTCCATCGTTATTTTCTTCTGATCGCCAGGAAGTACTGAAATGTAATTGTCTGAATAGAAAACAGGTAAGATCCGCTTGTTCGTTGCCGGATCAACCAACGAGATCCTGTTAAAAAACGCCAGGGGCATTTTTGCAGGGTTAGTTAAAGTGACCTCAATTTTCCCTTCAGCTATTTTCCGTGCTGATGTTTGTACGGAGGATGGTTCCATTTTTTGGAGACCTGAGTAATTACCTTTTGCATCTGCTATCCAATAAATATTTTCACTCAGCTTATTCTTATTTTTGTCGAATATCTGCAGGCACAAAAACACACCCTGCTCATGTGCACGGCGGTCTACTACAGATTTTAATGGTAAGAAGCTTTTGACAGAGGAAGCTTGGACTTCAACAAAAACCTGCGTTAACAGGCTATCGGCTCCATTCATTTCAATGGTTTTCGCGGTAAGCATCAAATCACGCTGGGTCTCAAATGTGTTGTTGACCACCGAAACCATCCCAGTAACGGGGTTATACATAGCATGCAGCGGCTCGCTTCCATTGTGTAAACCGTATAAGCAAGCGTTCGGATCCAGGTAATAGTCATACATCTGCCCACGCATTGCCGTCCAGGGATTTTGAGTTTTCCAGATGATCGTGCCGGTGTACCAACTCCACATGTGGGAGCTGAAACCTTCCATCAATCCGCGATACTGATCGTAATTGACCAACTGCGCTTTGTCGGCAAAGTCTTTTGGATTTTTCGCCTTCCCATAAGGATCAATGGCCGCATCATACCCGATATACTTGTGGTAGTCCCAAACGGAATCAACTTTGCTTGTTTTCTTTTCCGCCGAATACTCTGGGGCAATCATGTTTTTTTCGGGAATGAACCGTGTTAGCGATTCATAATCACTTAAGCCGACCGACCCGACCTCTGAGTTAAAAGGTTGCGTACGATCTTCCCAAAATGCCGAGAGTGGTTGAATGCCGTAAGGCCCATCCCCGTTTCCGCCCAAGGTGTTCAGCGACATCTTATCAGAATTTGAGTAGTCTACAAACCAGCGTGTGCCGTCTAGTTTTGGCAAAATCGTATCCCGAACAGCCAACAGAATGTCTTCAGGTGGCGTAATTTCATTTCCCCCACACCAGATAGCCAGCGAAGCATGATTACGCACCATTTTAATTTGGTCCGCTACTGACTTTAAATATAAAGCATGATCATCTGGGTATTTACGTCTTGTCCATTGATCTTCCGCTTTCATGGGATCAAACCATTTTCCATTCGCATCACCAGAAATCCAGAAATCCTGGAAAACCAAGAGCCCATATTTGTCACATGCCTGGTAAAACTCAGGCCTTTCAACCAATGCACCGCCCCAAACCCGGATGAGATTTAGGTTCATGTCCCGGTGAAAACGAACCTCAGCATCGTACCGGGCGTCCGAAAAACGCAGCATGGCATCCGAAATAATCCAGTTTCCGCCTTTAATAAATACTTTCTGCCCATTTACTTCTACTTGCCGGCTGTGTGTTTCAGTGTTCCAACTGGTCGTAATCTGGCGAACACCTACAGATACAATTTCCTGATCAGAAACGTGATTTCCTGCAGTTAAGAACTGCATTTTCAGGTTGTACAAGTTTTGTGGACCGTAACCGTTTGGCCACCATAAACTTGGATGTTTCAGGGTAAAATCAGCAAGGGAAACTTCCTGCCTGGAGTTCGCAGCCAGGGTAATCGCTTTAGACACGGTATTTCCGTCCAGCACATATTGTAAGATGCCTTTTACCGCATGGTTTGTTGGATTTTGCAGTTCTGCGGAGGCTTTGACAATAGCTGGCTGTTGTGGGCCTGAGACCTTCCGCAAGCCTGGAACAACAGTTATAACATGTGGGTTCATTAAGTTGATTTCACCTGTTTTCTCTATCGTTACTTTATCCCAAATACCCGTGTTACGGTCTCGCATCGGCTGAATCCAATCCCAGCCAGCTGTATACTGCAGTCCTACACTCTTGGCAATCTTTCCATCACCACCTTGGCCGCCGTTTGGATTTCCAACCGGATCTGGCGGATAAACCAGGACGGCAAGGCGGTTTTTGCCGGTTTTGTTGAGCAAAGCGCTGACATTGTAGGATTGGCGCAAGAACATGCCGGTATGTAACTTGGGATTTACTTTTTTGCCATTTAAATAGATTTCGGAACTGTAATTAACGCCCCTAAAATTCAAATAAACCTGCTGTCCATTTACTGGGGCTGCTTCATCGAAGTCCTTCACAAACCAGTAGGTATAATAATCTCTTCCGGTAACATAAATATCTTTAATATGCGCATTGTTCATCCCGTAAAATGGATCCGGAACTTTGTTGTTATTCAAAAGTGTGGTCAAAACCGTTCCGGGTACTGTGGCAGACATCCAATTCGCAACTGAATAATCGCTTGTAGATAAACTAGGTCCATTTGCTTTTACCTCAGCGATGGCTGCACACTTCCAACCTGTATTTAGTTCGTAGGAGCGCTGTGCTTTCAAGTCCCCTGATAATGAAACAATGGTTAAAAAAGCAAGGACCGCTACTTTAAAAAGCTTTCCGATGCTAAGAAATGCGGCTGCTGAGTTGTAAGTTAGTATCTGCAAGGTGATTTAGGTTAAGGATATTCAGTAATCTATTTTAAAGCAGGCTGCTTCTTTTAATGCCAACTGTCGTACGGATTTCGGTATCGTCAGTTGGATACCTGCCTCATTGCTTTTCCAACTTAGTTTTTGCGTTCCACCCAATAAGCTGACCTTCTTTACCTTTTTAACTCCTGTTAAGGGGATAGTTAAGCTGGAAGGCAAAGCAACAGCATCCTGATTGGCAAGAACAAAGGCGTAAACCGTGTTTTTATCCTTGCTCTTTGTGTAATAGATATTTCCTGCGGAATAAGGTGCAACAGCACGGGAATTGTAAATGCCTTCCCCGTTGATTTTCATCCAGGCGCCAATCCCTTCCAAACGTTTGTAGGCTTCAGGATCCCAATCTCCATCCGGACCAGGTCCAATGTTCATCAGGAAATTGCCTCCGCGGGACACTACTTTTACCAGCAGCTGTACCAAGTCATGTACTGACTTGTAGTGATCCCCTGGAACATAACTCCAGGAGTTCCCCATGGTCATACAGGTTTCCCAGGGATAATTTAAAGGCTTTGCTGGAACTTCCTGTTCTGGCGTCGCATAATTTTCATAGGGGCCGGTTACGGTACGATCAACTACAATCAAACCTGGCTGGTTTCTTCTGCCCATCGAGGCAATTTTAGGCATGTCAATATCCTGGTTAAATCGAATAACAAGTTGCCAGTCAACAGTTGTATGAATAGTAATCTTAGGGCGAACACAAAATCCATCCAACCAC
>JAQBOT010000301.1 GCA_028287885.1 Pedobacter sp. | reverse complement strand
GTCAGCTTCTCTGAGCTACTTGCCCAAAGTGATGTTCTGTCTGTGCACACTGCGCTCACGCCAGAAACTGAAGGAATGTTTAATTTAGATGCCTTTAAACAAATGAAAACTAATTCAATTTTTGTTAATACCGCACGAGGTAAAATTCACAATGAAAAGGATTTGCTGATTGCTTTGAAAAAAGGAATGATCTGGGGCGCTGGATTAGATGTAACAGATCCTGAACCTATGGACCCAGGAAATGAACTACTTAATATGCCCAATGTGTCGGTCTTACCTCACATCGGTTCTGCAACAGTAGAAACAAGAAACGCAATGGCAGAGCTTGCCGCTAAAAACATTGTTGCCGGTCTTCGCAACGATAAACTGCCAAATATTATCAATCCCGAAATCTATTCATGAAGATTTAAGCGAGATCGCAAATGCCGGATCTCTGAATCCATTTGATTCACTTTATGCAGCAAATGCCTGATCGCATCAATACCTTCAATGTTAATGTTCAGGTCGTAATGAAAATGGATATAGCGCTCCAGCTCTGAGAGCTGCTCTTCCTGGATATATTTCTCCTGTCCTTCAAGTGTGAAATACACAATTCCAGACTCTTCCAATGAAATAAGGAATTCCGGTTCAATGTTGTAATTAACGCTGTATTCTTTTATGGTTATTAAATTTGCCATGATATCGAATGTTAAACTACGACTTTGCCAATTCTTCGAATAATTCTCTTTGTTTAGCTGTCAAGTCTGTTGGGATTTTGATGTTATAGGTAACGAAAAGATTTCCAAATTCCCCTTCCTTCTTGTAAACTGGAAAGCCTTTTCCCTTTAGGCGTATCTTTGTGCCATTCTGTGTGCCCGGTGCAACCTTCAGCTTTACTTTTCCGCTAAGCGTGTCTATGGTTGTTTCACCCCCCAGCACGGCGGCGTAAAGGTCAATGTCTTTCGTTAGATAGAGGTCGTCATTCAGGCGCTTATATACCGGATCTTCAGCAATATTAAACGTGATAAACAAATCGCCATTTGGTCCGCCATTTGCTCCCGGGCTTCCTTGACCTTTAAGTTTGATCACTTGTCCATTTGCAATACCGGCAGGGATGGTAATCCGCAGGTTTTTGCCATTTACGGTAATTGTTCTTTTGTGTGTCGTATAGGCTTCCTGGAGACTGATCTGCAATTCAGCCTGAAAATCCTGGCCTTTATATTTTGGTGACCTGCGGCCTGAGGAGCGCCCGCCAGCTCCGCCGAACATAGATTCAAAGAAGTCAGAGAAGTCACCGCCACCACCAAAGTCGGCACCCGAGAAGCCGCCTCCTCCATTTCCGAACGGATTGCCTGCGGAAGAGCCGCGTCCCTGTGCTTTATTTGCGGCCTCAAACTGATCGGCTTGCTTCCAGTTTTCGCCGTATTCATCATATTTCTTGCGTTTTTCCGGATCACTTAAAGCCTCATGTGCTTCATTGATTTCCTGAAACTGCCGGTTGGCTTCTTTGTCGTTGGGATTCAAATCTGGATGATATTTCCTGGCGAACTTTCTGTACGCCTTTTTAATCTCGTCCTGACTTGCCGTTTTATCCAGCCCAAGAACCTTATAGTAGTCTATGAATGCCATATTTTGTTGCTTCTCTCAAATCTACGCTTAAATAACGATTTTGTAGATCTAAGGTTTGGGAGCATGACATAAAAAAACCCGAAAGGTATGCTTCCGGGCCTAGGGATTTAGTTAATAATTTTATTCCTGAACTGCAGCGTCATTTATAAAGCCGACTGCAACTTCAGTAAGTAATGCATCTGTTTGCTTTTCGTTGTCAAGAGTTTGTTGCAACAAGTTTACCACTTCTGTGTGGCCCATACATTCTGCAAAAGTTCTTAGTGCACCGTAAGTTCCAATTTCATAATGCTCCACTTTCTGAGCAGCAAGCACCAAACCTGCATCCCGTACCATGGTTCCTTTTTCTGTGTCCGAAATGATACTTTCAGATTCAGCTAATAGTCCTTCCATAGCTTCGCATTTTTTAGCTTGAGGTTTTTCTTCAAGCAATGCAAAAACCTGCTCTAAGACCTCAATGTGTCCTTGAGTTTCTAGGGCATGTTTCTCAAACGCCTGTGCAAGTTCCGGACTGGTCGCGGCTTTTTTTAGTTTTGGAAGTGCTTTCACCAAATGTTTTTCAGCCCAGTAGATATCTTTTAATTCATCTACAAAGAACTTATGGAATTCAGAGTTTTTCATTTTTCCAGTCATACCAGATGCCTTTTTCGATGATCCGCTTTTTTGCGTCTCTGCGCCTGTCGACTTGGTTTCCGATGTTTTAGTTGTAGTTGCCATAGGTTGTTTTTTTGTATTGTAATTGGTTGTACTAACAACTTTCTATCCGACTAAATGTTTGAAAAAACATTTTTTTGTTGGGCTACTAAAAAGGTTTAAAGTGCGGCTGAATGGTTTAAACCGGCTAACGTCTGCTTAGAAAACATTATATATCTACATGTGTTGTGTATAATAATTACCTTGGAAACATGAAAAATAAAACCAACAGCATGTTTGAACGGGCGGCTACCCGGATCACTTGCTGGACAGGCAGTTCCAAAGCGTTCGGTACTGCATTTGCGATTATCTTAATATGGGGAATTACGGGTCCGCTTTTCAAGTATTCAGATACCTGGCAGCTGGTTATCAACACAGGAACCACTATAATTACGTTCCTGATGGTGTTTCTGATCCAGAAGTCGCAGAATAAAGACTCCAAGGCAATACAGCTGAAGCTAAATGAATTGATTGCGGCGAGTAGATACGCCAGTAACCGGATGGTCGATATCGAAGACCTCACCGAGGACGAGCTTGATGTCTTGCACAGGTACTATCAGACCCTGTCTGATATGGCCGAAAACGAGCATGACATTCATGAGTCCCACTCCATTGATTCGGCAGTAAAATTGCAGCATAGGAAAGTTGAAAAACGAAGAAAGAACAAACTTGCAGATTCAGAAGATAAAATAGATGAACATGAAAAACAACAAATTGCTAGCCTTGGTGATGTTAGCGGCGCTCGGCCTGCAGGCCTGCCATAATTCTGAGAAGAAAAATGTTGGGGCATCAACAACAACGATTGCAGCCGACTCTACTTTAGACACGGTTTCTGATGTAGCAAAGAAATCCGAAACTAAGCTTAGTCCGGGGCAAACCGACTTTGTTTTAAAGGCGGCCATAGGCAGCATGGCTGAAGTGGAGGCGAGCAATCTTGCATTAAAGAGAACGGAAAGCCCGATCATCAAACAGTTTGCACAAATGATGGTTACAGACCATACGAGAGCTTCCGGAGAGCTTCAGGGTATAGCAAAAGCTAAAGGGCTTTCTTTGCCTGGAACGGTACCTGTAGAAGTGCAAAAGAAATTGGACGCATTAAAGGAGACACAGGGAAACGATGGTTTTGACAGGCAGTACATGCAAATGATGGTTACCGATCACGCTCAAACATTAACGCTGTTCCAATTAGCAAAAACATATTCCGATAAGGAGCTCCAAAATTTCGCAAGCAAGTCACTCCCAATGCTTAAAATGCACTTCGAGCAGGCTAATGTGATCAGCACCAAACTAGAGAAGCAAAAAATGAACAATGGCGACGACCTATTAAATCTTAGTCCAACGAAGCCTGAAAATAAGAAAAGCAACTAATTCTAAAGAGGTTTATTAAAGGGGGATTGATTATTCGTAATCAATCCCTTTTTTGTGTCTTAGGGGTTGATTATGAATAATCAACCCCTTTCGGTTTTACAGACGTTAAGCCGATCAAATTGAGGTAATCGTACATCTACAGTCGATCATACACTCGCTTGTACAATTTACAGATCGCTCAATAAATGAGAAACTGACTTTACTTGATACTGGTAATCACACGTATTAAAACTGGGAAGAGACCCAGTACAAGACTAACTTTTGACAAGGGATGAAAAGCTTGTTTTTTGACTTAGCCTTTGGTTAGCTTTTCCTTAGCTCCTCCTTAGCTTTCCTTTACCTATTTGGTAATAAAAAGCTAGCCCAAAACCTTCTGACAAATACCTGATCAACAAACTTGGTAAGACTCTTGATCCTGTCTAAGTTTAATTTATTATTTATCAGTTATTCGACGAAATGCTTCAATATTCAAACGGGAGAGAGATCAGGTTATACTCCTTGCTATTTCAGCAAAAACAAAAAGATCTTTTTACATCATAAGCGGAGCAAAAAGATCTTTAGGGCAGGAGATCCTGAATTAGCCAACCCTGGATCTTACGCATAAAAAAAGCCCGAAACTTTACAGCTTCGGACTCAAAACATAGGTAGATGAAAACACTAATACAAAAGTAGGCGAATCCTCGGCTTTTCTTTTATCGCTTTAAATGAAAGCGTATTTCTTTGTGATTATAAGGTATAAACCGCAGTAGCTTATTTAAAATTAATCTAAATAGTTATTGTGGGTTTAAGATGTGATTGTATATTTGCGGTATTTAGAATTAATCTAAAGTACTTAAAAGACAATCTCATCTTAATGAAACGTTTATTTCGAAACATTCACCTGTACCTTGCGCTTGCCGCCGGGCTTGTTATTATGAACTCATGCATCACTGGTGCAATCATGGTCTTTGAGGATGATATCGATCTAGCCGTCCATAAGGAACGATATTTTGTCGACCCACGAGGGCAGCGACTTCCTTTGCAGGCAATAGCTGAGGCAGCCGCTAAGGTGGTCCCAAAAGGAAAATTTGCAGCATTAAAACTGTACTTGGATCCTAAGCGCTCCGCTGAGGTCTCTTTTGTCCTTCCAGAAAAACCAACAAGAGAGCTTGGAATAGCTAGTACTATGGTTCAATCCCCTAAGGGCAAGAATGAAATTGGCGACAGGAAAAAAGGAGGGAAGCCTGGTTTATTCGTGTATGTAAATCCTTACACCGGGTCAGTTCTAGATGTTTACAACAAACGTCAGTCGTTCTTCTTCACAGTAGAACGTCTTCATCGTTGGCTACTTGGCGGCCCGGCAAGTGTAGGAAAGATCATTGTCGGTCTCTCCACCTTATCTTTTCTCATCATCACGGTTACGGGGATTGTGTTGTGGTGGCCCAAAAACAAGAAGATTCTTCTGCAACGATTAAAGTTTAAAACAAGCGGACGTCTTAAACGCTTAAATCACGATCTGCATGTTGTGTCTGGATTTTATACCTCCATTTTCCTTTTGATCATCATTGTCACCGGACTGATCATGTCCTATACCTGGGCAAGTAAAAGCATTTTTACGTTGACTAAAACCTCTCCGGAAAGTCCTGAGCCCCCTGCGTCGGTTTATAGACCAGGGATAAAAACTATAGATTATAATGTAGCAATTGCGGCTCTTAGTAGCAAGCTGGCTCAGGCCGAGTACTTCATGCTGCGAGCTCCAAAGGATTCCACAGGTATTTTCGCAGTGAATGTTTTGCCAGTACAGGTTATAGAGATCGCCGTTGATACTTACTATGTAGATCAGTATAGCGGACAGTTAATCGGGCAACAATTGTTTAAGGATAAAAACAAAGGTCAGATGATTAGGTCCTATGTTAAACCAATTCATACGGGCGCTATTTATGGAATGCCCACGAAATTGTTTAACTTCATCCTGGCGCTGCTAACTTGTAGTTTTCCAGTCACCGGAGTGATCATGTGGCTAAACAGGATTAGGAAGAAAAAGAAGAAAACCGTTGTGTTATCGGCGTTGATAAAATAGAATATGCAAACTGTTTCAAATCATTTTTGTTTTAAAAATAAATAATAATAATAAGCTATGGAAGTCACTAAAGAAACCACCAGTAAAGTAAAAAGAATCCATGATTTTGGTCAAAGCATTTGGCTAGACTTTATTGACCGGGACATCATTAAATCAGGAAGACTGAAGGATCTGATTGATAATGATGGTGTACGCGGGGTAACATCAAACCCAGCAATCTTTGAGAAAGCAATTAGCAGCAGTTCCGACTACGATGCTGATATTTTAGAGATTGCAAAATCAACACAGAATTACGAAGACCTATTTTACCAGCTTGCTGTTAAAGATATTCAGGCTGCTGCAGATATTTTCGAGGGCGTATATAACGAAGGAGAAGTCGTAGGCGCAGATGGCTATGTAAGTCTTGAAGTTTCACCTAGATTGGCATTGGATACTCAAGGTACAATCGACCAGGCTATTGACTTATGGCACAAAGTTGCACGTAAAAACGTGATGATCAAGATTCCTGGTACGGAAGCGGGACTACCTGCTATACGCCAGGCCATCGCTGAAGGTATCAACATCAATGTAACCCTACTTTTTGGGTTGGAACGGTACCGTGCAGTAACTGATGCCTACATCAGTGGATTGGAAGACCGTTTGGCAAAAGGCGAGTCGATTGCCAACATCGCCTCGGTTGCAAGTTTCTTCTTAAGTCGTATAGATGTGATCATAGATCCTATGCTTGAAGCAAAAGGTCTTAAACATTTAAACGGCCAGGTTGCCATTGCTTCAGCTAAGAAGGCCTATGAGATTTACCAAGAGGTATTTAATTCTGAACGTTGGAAGAAATTAGAAGCTCAAGGCGCTAAGCCACAACGCTTGCTTTGGGCAAGTACCGGCAGCAAGAACCCGGCTTTTAAAGCAACAAAATATGTGGATGCTTTAATCGGCCCGAACACTGTTGACACTGTTCCAATGGAAACTCTCGAGGCATATCGTACAGAGGGTGAACCTGAAGATCGTTTGTTCCAGGACCTGGACGAAGCTACCTATGTACTTAACCAACTTGAAGAGGCAGGAATTAACCTGGCTCAGATTACTCAACAACTAGAAGATGAAGGTGTAGAAAAGTTTATCGGACCTTATGACAAGTTGCTGAAAGCAATCGAAGATCAAACTAAGAAATAGATAAAACTTCTATCTAATACGGTAGTTTGAAGAAAGAACCCTTTAAGGTAGTTCCAATAAAGAAAAAGTCTTACGCGTTAATACGTGTAAGACTTTTTTCTTATTCAAAAAGAATTGTTATTGAAGATCAAATCTTTCCCTTAACACTACAAATCGAACCTATCCTTCAAGACCGTGCCGTAACTCCGGCTAGAGTTCAACTTGCTGCCCTGTGCATCGTTCATTAAAAAGAAGAATGTTCCATTAAAGCTTTTCCGAATTTCTTTAATCAACTCTGTATGAATGATTGTACTTCTGCTGATCCGTACAAATTCTTCTGGTAGTTTTTCCTGCAGCGCAGCTAAAGTAAAGTCAGTAAGGTGCCTTTTGCCATCCCTGGTATTCAGGAAAA
>JAQBOT010000261.1 GCA_028287885.1 Pedobacter sp. | reverse complement strand
TCAAATAAGAAAGTACCGAAGGGCTTACCGGTCTTCGTCATACGCTGACTTGCCAAAACAACCAGACCACCAACAACCAGTTCCTTATTCTTCAACATTTCAAATTCGGCCAGCACCTCTTCAGTGGTATCGCCAGTTCTGATCTTATTGATAATGCTCAGATGCCTTACAGATTGCAGGCAGTAATTCTTTAGCTCAAACTTATAGTTATCCAATGGATGCCCGGATAGGAATATTCCAATGGCATCCTTTTCATATTTAAGGCGGTCAATTAAACTCCATTCTGGTGCTATTGGCAAACTTGGTTCAAGGATCAGGTCTGCCACAGAACCTCCAAATAAAGACGACTGCGATGAAGATTCATTGTTCTGGAAGTCATTGGCATACTTAATCAGCTTTTCTATGCCGTTCATCTTATCGTTTACGCCTACAAAGAAGTACTGCGCCCTATGGTAGCCAAATTCATCAAATGCACCGCTGTAAACAAAGCTTTCATAAGCTTTTTTATTTACCGTACGTGTATTAGCACGCTTCGCAAAATCATGCACGCTTACAAAGCGGCCGTTTGCCCGGCGCTCCTCTATTATGCTTTCCACGGCTTTCTCCCCCACGCCTTTTACACCAGACAAACCAAAGCGTATCTCTCCTCTGTCGTTTACAGAGAACTTAATGTCTGATTCATTGACATCTGGTCCAAGAACCTGAACGTTCATCTGACGGCATTCTTCCATAAAGAAAGCAACCTGCTTGATGTCGCTCATGTTGTTGGAAAGCACCGCAGCCATATATTCTGCCGGATAATGCGCCTTTAGATAAGCGGTTTGGTAAGCAATCCAGGCGTAGCAGGTAGAGTGTGACTTATTGAAGGCATAAGAAGCGAAAGCTTCCCAATCTTTCCAGATCTTTTCTAATACAGAAGGCTGATGTCCTTTCTTTGCCGCCTGCTCAATAAAGCGGGGCTTCATCTTATCTAGAACGTCCTTCTGCTTTTTACCCATCGCCTTACGCAAAACGTCGGCCTCACCTTTGGTAAAGTCAGCCAGCTTTTGCGATAAAAGCATCACCTGTTCCTGGTAAACGGTAATACCATAAGTGTCTTTCAAATACTCCTCACAAGCATCAAGATCATACTTAATTTCCTCCTCACCATTCTTCCTACGTACAAAACTCGGAATGTATTCCATGGGCCCTGGTCTGTACAAGGCGTTCATGGCAATTAAATCGCCAAACACGGTAGGCTTAAGCTCCTTCATGTATTTCTGCATACCGGGAGACTCGTACTGGAAAATACCGATGGTTTCTCCGCGTTGGAAGAGCTCGTACGTTTTTACATCATCGATAGGAAACTCATCCGGATCCAACTGGATGCCTGTTCTCAAGCGTACCAGTTTCACCGTATCTTTTATTAAGGTTAGGGTTTTCAAACCCAGGAAGTCCATTTTTAGTAGTCCGGCACTTTCAACTACGGAGTTGTCAAATTGCGTCACATACAAGTTTGAATCTTTAGCTGTAGCAACAGGAACGAAGTTTGTAATGTCATCTGGAGTAATAATTACCCCACAAGCATGAATGCCAGTGTTCCGCAAAGAACCTTCGAGGATCTGTGCTTGTTGGATTGTTTCAGCCATCAAGTTTTTGCCAGCGGCGACGCTTTTCAGCTCTACCACCCGCTCATATTCATCGGCACGTAAAGATGCTTTCAGCGCTTTCTCATCCAGTGAAAAGATCTTCGCTAGCTTCATTCCTGGGATCAGCTTGGCAATCTTATCGGCTTCAAAGAGAGGTAAGTCAAGTACACGGGCCGTATCCCTAATCGAAGACTTAGCCGCCATTGTACCATAGGTGATAATCTGTGCCACCTGGTTTGCACCATATTTGTTGATCACGTAATCCATTACCCTACCTCGACCCTCATCATCAAAGTCGATATCAATATCTGGCATAGATACACGATCTGGATTCAGGAAACGCTCAAATAGCAAATCATACTTTATCGGGTCAATATTGGTGATCCATAAACAGTAAGCCACAACAGATCCAGCCGCAGAGCCCCGACCGGGACCCACAGATACGTCAAGCTGCCTTGCCATGGCTATAAAATCCTGTACAATTAGGAAATAACCCGGATAACCAGTCTTTTCAATGGTCTTAAGTTCAAAGTCCAGGCGCTCCTTAATTTCTTCAGAAATCACTCCATACCTGCGTTTTGCACCTTCGTAAGTCAGGTGCGCCAGATACAAGTTCTCCCCGCGTTTACCGGCATCACCTTCATCTTCTGCTACGATAAACTCTGCAGGGATGTCGAACTTAGGAAGCAATACTTCCCTGGCTAGTTTATAACTTTCGATCTTGTCAGCAATCTCCTGAGTATGATAAATCGCCTCAGGCAGATCGTTAAACAGCGCCTTCATCTCGTCAGGAGATTTGAAATAATACTCCTGATTGGGCAGTCCGTAACGGTAGCCGCGACCGCGTCCTATTGGTGTAGCCTGCTTTTCACCATCTTTAACACACAACAAAATGTCATGTGCATTGGCATCTTTTTTATCTATATAGTAGGTATTGTTGGTTGCAACCAGCTTTACGCCGTGCTTTCTAGCCAACTGAATTAAAGTGCGGTTTACGATATCCTCGTCTTCCTGGTTATGGCGCATGATCTCCATATAGAA
Organism: Pedobacter sp.; assembly: GCA_028287885.1. Classification (GTDB taxonomy): domain Bacteria; phylum Bacteroidota; class Bacteroidia; order Sphingobacteriales; family Sphingobacteriaceae; genus Pedobacter. Next base: position 202 of record JAQBOT010000261.1, on the reverse strand, counting down.
ATCTTCCCCAAAGGTCGAATGCCACCATTCCAGCGCCAGCTCTGCCTGCTTCTCCCCAAGATTCAGGATCTTACTTGCAACCTCGCCATAGAGGTTACCAGATAAAACCAGAATGTCATCTTTGTACTGCTCAATAACCGCCCTATCAATACGAGGTACGTAATAAAACCCTTTCGTATAGGCAATAGACGACATTTTCGCC
>JAQBOT010000224.1 GCA_028287885.1 Pedobacter sp. | reverse complement strand
GCATTGATCGTGTTTCTTTTCATCTTCATTCCTGTAAACCTGCTTTCCATTTACAATTACACAGTCGCACAAACGATAGAACTTAAAATAGCATACATACCTTTTGAAAGCTACTTTACTTTTCTTTGGATTAGCCTGGTTGCCATATTTAGCTTTGAGTATTTCAAACGACAAGCTTAAAATGCAGGTTTACACAAAGCAGCAACTTGCGTTAAGAAACGGACAAGATAAGCCAGAGATTTGGATTGCTTATAAAGGGGTAATCTACGACGTTTCCGAAAGCCGTCTTTGGACAAATGGCAAGCATTACGAACATTGGGCGGGGCAGGATTTAACAGAAGAACTCAAAGACGCGCCTCACACGGAGGAAGTGTTTCGACGGTTCAAAGCAGTAGCAAAATTGATATAATAAGCCGTCCAAGGGACGGCTTATTTGGCATATAATTGCCTATTCACAAGAGCTGAGCAAGCCGCAATAGGCAGACAATTGTTAGTTTTCGATCGTGAAAGTACTCAAGTTTACAAATTCTTTAATTCGGGCAGCTACTTCTTCCTGTGACAGGTTTAGTATTCTTTCTGTACCGAACTTCTCTACGCAGAATGAGGCAAGTGCAGAGCCGTAAACAATCGCATTTTTCATGTTGTTAAAATTGATTGTGCCAACCTTAGCCAGGTAGCCAATAAAGCCACCAGCAAAGGTATCACCAGCACCTGTCGGGTCAAATACTTCTGCTAAGGGCAGGGCAGGGGTAGAGAACACCTGATCCTCGCCGAAAAGCAAAGCGCCATGCTCTCCTTTTTTAATTATTAAATACTTAGGGCCCATAGCCAATATCTTCTTAGCCGCTTTCACAAGGGAGTATTCACCTGAAAGCTGGCGTGCCTCAGCATCATTTATCGTCAAAACGTCTATCAACTTAATGGTTTCCAAAAGATCGTCCATAGCTACATCCATCCAGAAGTTCATTGTATCTAGTACAATCAGCTTCGGTCGCTTTCTTAAGCGGCTTATCACCGTTTGCTGAATTTGAGGTGTCAAGTTACCAAGCATCAGGTATTCGCAGTCCTGGTAGCTTTCTGGAATAATCGGGTCGAAGTCAGCCAAAACGTTTAACTCCGTCGCCAATGTGTCTCGGCTATTCATGTCGTTGTGGTATTTTCCGGACCAGAAAAAAGACTTTTCACCAACCTTTACCTGCAATCCCTCGGTGTCAATTCCATGCTGATTAAGCTTAACTACGTCTTCCTGTTGAAAGTCATCCCCTACAACACCCACGATTTTTACCTTATTATAGAAGTAAGAAGCAGCTAAACTTGCGTAGGTTGCGGCTCCTCCTACGATCTTATCGGTCTTTCCGAACGGAGTTTCAATAGCGTCAAAAGCTACAGTACCTATGATTATCAGGCTCATATAAATTAGTTTAAATATTTTTGATTTTTTTTGTCTACAAATATTGCATTAATAATTTAAAAGCCCTAATATTGCATTCCCAAAACGAACGAGACGGAATGGTAAAACAGAAGTCAAAAACGCTAGGGGAAGACCAAACTCCCGAATAGCTCAGTTGGTTAGAGCATCTGACTGTTAATCAGAGGGTCGCTGGTTCGAGCCCAGCTTCGGGAGCAAAAACAAAAAGCCTTTCAGTGTAAAACTGAAAGGCTTTTTGTTTTCTAGCTTTCGGTGCTGCGTAATTAACTAAGCAGCATGATAACATGCTTACTTCATAATTTTCTCATCGGCTCCGCAAAAGCTCCTTTATCATAAAATCCGTTTACCCGTAGAGATTTCTTTCTAAGTATGCATTGCGAAACTTACCTTTAGGATCAAAGTCCTGAACAATCTTCTTGAAGTCTTCCATTTTATCATAGCGCGATGCCAGTATACCAGGTGCCATCGTAAATATCTTGGCCCAATGTGGACGTACCTTGAAAGGTTCCAGCTCCTTCTCAATGATAGGCAGCAATTTCATCACTGCTGCAGTCTCTTGTTTCCAGGTGAAATGTATCGTCACTGATGTCTGCTTGTAGCAGGGGCTCATCCAAAGGTTGTCTGCAGCAATGGTGCGGATTTCAGTAATAAATAGATGTGGTCCTATTTGTTTTCCCAGACGTGCGATAGCGGAAATTGCCTCAACAGCATGGTGCACTGGGACAAAGAACTCAGATTGTAATTCTTTACCTGTACTTGGTGTAAAGCCCATCTTGAAATGCGGCAAACGTTCATACCAGACTCCCGGCACACCCATTTGGTCGGTACATTTCTCTGCTGGTTGTTCAATCACTGGATGCAGGTTTTTTGTAGCAGCCTTAGCCTTATAGAACTCTGCTTCCCTATGATCTTTCTCATCTACGCGACTTTTTATCCACACCTCACTAACATTCTCGTTCTGCCAGTCGGTAAACAGACTTACACTGTACCCTGCTGACACTATCTTCTCGAAGTGTTGCTTTACCTCTGCCAATGGCATATTGGTAAAAACCCGTTGCCGTACCATAAAGGTCGGAATAAGGTTTAGAGTCACTTTTGTGATTACTCCAATCGCCCCCAGACTAACCACAACAGCATCTAGCTTTGCCGCATCATGGGCTTTGGAGAAGTTAACGATTGAACCGTCGGCAATAACCATCTCGAGGCCACTTACGGAGCTGGCGAGATTGCCATTCTTTATGCCCGATCCGTGTGTTGCAGTAATAATGGAGCCTGCAACAGAAATGTGCGGCAGCGAAGCGAGGTTAGGTAATGCGAAACCCTGTTTATGCAGGTAGGGTGCAAGCTCGCCATATTTTATACCGCCTTCTACGGTGACAGTTTTTGACTGTCGGTTCAGAGAAACCACTTTATTCAGGTCGCGGGTGGAGAGCAAGTCATGCTTGCTGTCTGCGATTGTATTAAAGCAATGCCGCGTGCCAAGTGTTTTCAATCTAGGATGCTTTTTAACCAATTGCTGTACTTGTGCTACCGACTTAGGGTATTGCACGTTGGCTGTGCTGTAGGTGATATTACCAGCCCAGTTTCGCAGCCTGGGTTCCTGGGACAATGCATTAAGTGGCGCCAGGAAGCGACTAGCCGCTAATGTTGCACCCAATTGGATAAAGGTCTTTCGTTTCATAAAGTTTAACTTGGTTCATGTAATTTAATGCTTATCGATCGGATTTAAAAGCCCCGGTAGAGTAAGTTCCATCAAACAATTAAGCCATACAACGAATTTATTGGACATATGAAGTACTTCCTCGGCATCGTTCCTCCAGATTCGATTTACACCAGGCTCTTGCAAATCCAGAAGGCTCATGGTGACAATCGCCTTGAACCACATATTACCTTAAGGCTACCTGTAAGCCTTGTTCATGCGGATCAATGGATACAGACCATCGCCAATGTCGCTGCAGGGTTCAAGCCTTTCCAGGTTGTACTTCCTGGAACAGGAACCTTCGGCACGCGCGTATTGTTTGTTAGTGTAAGCTCAGATCCACTTGCCCAACTTTATGATCTCCTAATTCCAGTCCTAAAGCCCTTCGAGGTTCCACAAGGTGTGGAACGCCATGACGGGTATCATCCACACCTGACATTGGGGCGAAGCTGGTGTGGCTTTACAGTTGAAGACTTCAGGAAAATGAGGGAGCTTGCAGACGAGTATCTTGCGGAGGGCAACATTGCTTTTACTGTAAATAGCATTCGAATTTACCATAAGCCAGATGCGCATGCTGGTTACCGGACTTTTTCAGACGTTCCGCTATCTCCGCTGAGCCCCTTGCTCTGATGATGATGCCTTTAAGTTATCAACCAAAAGGTTAGTTAAACAAAAAAGCCTTTCAGTTACTTCTGAAAGGCTAATTAAAAATTATATAGGTAAATCAGAATGCGTTCTCATGGCCTTTAAATACCTGGCCAATGGTCATCAAGAGGATTTTTAAGTCAAGGAAAGCAGACCAATTTTCAAGATACCAAAGATCATGCTCTACGCGTTTCTCCATCAGGTGTAGTTCCTGGGTTTCTCCTCTATACCCATTTACCTGGGCCCAGCCGGTAATACCGGGTTTCATATAGTGTCTTGCCATGTACTTATCAACAATGTCCCTGTAGTGCTCTGTGTGCTTTAACATATGTGGGCGTGGGCCTACAATGCTCATGTTGCCAAGAAGGACATTGAAGAACTGTGGTAACTCATCCAGGCTTGTGCGGCGTAAGAATCGCCCCATTTTTGTTATGCGGGAATCATCCCGACTTGCTTGCTTCACATTACTATCGTGGTTTACCCGCATGCTTCGAAATTTGTAGCACCAGAAATTCACATTGTTCCGTCCACTTCTCCCTTGTTTAAAGATCACTGGCCCCGGGCTCTCTAGCTTAATTAATATGGCAAGGATAGGATATAGCCAGCTAAAGATAAAAACGATCACAAGTAGGCTAAAAACAATGTCAAATACCCGTTTAACAACCCGATCGTCCAGTTCTTCCTGGGGTCCGGATCCGGTCAAGGTAATCACCTGAACATCGCTGAGATGCTGGATGTTCAATGGCTTGCTGAGAATCTGACTATAATCGGGAACAAATTTTAATCGTATACATTGCTTGTGAGCTTCATGAACCAGCCCGCTGATCTCAGATAAGCGGTCAGGTGCTAAACACACGTAGATCTCGTTTATACCCGTATCTGCGGCAATTTTTATTTGCTCCTTTAATAAGGCGTCTGAATAGCCGGTTGATACGTCCGGTAGGATGCCATTTTGATTTAGGAAGCCAGCAAAGTTGTAAAGCTTTTCATTTTTTTCGAAGAAGTCTGCCAATACCATACTGGTGGGGTTCACACCAAGGAGCGCAATGGGCCTGGCCATATTAAACATCTTTTTTAAGACAGGGGAGAGGAGAATTGCAAAATACCTGGAGGATAGCAGCAACAAACCTAAAGTAATATAAAAAGCCAAGGTAAAACCACCGGTTAAGAAGAAGCCCTTGATGCTGTTATAAAGCAGGAAGAATATGAGGTGTAGGCACAACGCCTTTACAGTCGTGATGATAAATAGTTTTCTCTGAATTGTTTTAGAGTCATATACCTCTACAAGCTTGGTGGCCAGAAACCAAAACAAAGAAATAATTAAAGCAAAATCAATATAATTATTGTTGCCTGCTATAGGACTTGCAATTTTAAACGCCGTATAGATTGCGGCATTTACAAAGGCAAAGTCGAATAGAGCCATAGTGAGGCTAAATAAATATAAGTAACGGTTCTGCATAATATTTGAGGTTTAAATAGACGGGTTGTGCTAAATACCAATTAATTTCTTGTATAAAAATATGGGCTTACACACAATAAATGAACACGCTGGGGGGGATGTGTATGGAATTGTAAAAAACTGGGTAGATGTGACGGGAAGCAGTTTTTAGCGCCGTAGATGCGTCTTTTATGAAAGCTTGTTTGACTTGTAAATCTACTTTATACGCGGTCGAAAACGCATAAAATAGAAGGGCACAATAACTTCGACCTTAAGGCTCATATTCCCCTTTCAAATGTTTTGCACAATATTTTACGAAGTGGTATACATTGTCCCGGGAGCTTCGAAATAGTAGGCCTTTACTATTAATTTAGTTAGAACCTAAACAACCAAGTTAATTATGCAAAAACTAATCTACGTGATTCATCACTCCAAAATCGGTGTCTTATTGCTCTATTCAAATCTTTATAATAGAAGATCTAGATACCTAAATGAAAATACAGTGAACACGAACTTTGCATGATTAATATCACCAATAACTTAGCCAAAATATCGAGCCAACTCATTATGATTTATTTACTAAACGAACGTTAAAAAGAAATATACGAACGTATGGAATTGCATTACGGACAGATAGTCGAGCGCATAATAAGACGCAAAGGATATAGCATTAGCGAGTTGGCACGCCTGACCAAGGTAAACAGGAGATCTGTTTATAATTGGTTCAATCAGAAGCAACTCAAGCCAGAAATTATCTTTAGGATAGGCACGGTCGTAAACTATGACTTCTCAGCAGAGTTTCCTGGATTATTTCCAGACGAAGACTTCAGTAAACAAAATAAGTTTGTTGTTTACAACAACCAGGCAAATGCGCCTGATCTAAATTATTCGTATTGGAAAGATAAATACATTGATCTCCTGGAGAAGTACAATCAATTACTTCTCCTTTGTATCGAAAGTAAAAACTAGTTAGTAATCCTGATCCGAACTGACAATGCTTTTTAGTAAAAAGGAAATTTCTCTTAAGAACTTAAGTTGAGTTCTAAGTTCATCTACGGGAGTGTTTGAGTTTGCGCTATCAATCAATTGGTCTGAGATGATCTGGGTCATTGTTTCAAAATCAGCCTGGTCAGTCGACATGAATGATCCACATTGCTGCATAAAAACGTCAACTTCTTTTAAGTTAAGATTGTATGATTTTCCGTTTAGCGAATTACCCAACATAGGGTAGTGTAATTTTTCAATAATCATTGTCTGCGTTTTAGTCTTTCGGTAAGGTTTAGTAGGTATTTCTTGCTTCAGCTGTTTTTCACCCCAAGTAAATAGGAAACCGATCCAGGAACCTACACAAAGTTATATAATATTTATAACAATACAATATTTTTGCAAATTGTTTATGTTGTTTATACGTCTTTTTTTTGCGTATTTCTACATTAAACAGATAAATACGGGTACAACCTCAACACAGTTAACCAATCATTGACTTTAAGATTTCATCAACATACTTTCTGTCGTTCGCTAAACGGGGAA
>JAQBOT010000326.1 GCA_028287885.1 Pedobacter sp. | reverse complement strand
CCTTTGTTAACCCGCTGCTGGAAAAATATGCGAAGCAAATTAAAGGAGATTCTATCTTGTATATAAAAGAATTGAAGGAAGTATTGGCCCCACACGGGATTAATGATTGGTATGTATGCGTAATTGAGCATGTAGTGAGGCTAGGCGAGATAAGAATAGCCCGGTCTAAGGGGAATAAAAAAGAAGCTGACCGACTAAGAAAACTGCATATAATTGAGTACAACTGCGTGTTGATCCCGCTATTGGAAAAAAAGATACTCGAGTACGAAAAAAACAGAGTAAAATATCCAACATTTGAAAGTTACCTTCCAGTACTGATCCAGTTTCTGCACAATTTAACACCCTTAATTATAAAAGATCAATTATTAGAATATTCCAGTCAAAAAGGTAATCCGGGCTAAAGCATTCGCTTGAGAAATTTTTCTAATTGATCAACAGAGTCTGCAACTTTCACTATATGTCCAGCTTTATCTATCAGAACGTGGGTTGGGTAGGCATTTACATTTAACTTGTCCGTCATATAGCGATCTTGTTGTGCCACAGTTTCATAGTCAAACCTAGTTCTTTTCAAAAAACCTTTAAGCGCTACTTCGTCATCTGTCGCTAGACTTAGAAAGACAATATCCTTTCTGCTCCGGTACTGTTCAACCAGAGCATTTAACTCAGGCATTTCCTGAACACAAGGAACACAAGCTATGAACCAACACTTAAAAAGCAGTATTTTACCTTTAGTATTTTCGCTCGTATACCTCTTACCTTCTATGGTTTTGAAATCAAATTCAGGAACAGGTCTGCCCTCCATACGGTGAAAAACCGATTGCTCCTTAGCAAACATTTTCATGTAATCGCCGATGGAAGCCTCGGCCCTAAGCGGGGATGATTTTAGCTGATACCGCAGCGAATCTGCCGGATTAACCTGTAAAGGCTGATACTTACCGGTTGACAATAATTTAAGAAACTTTGCTTTTGAAATCTTTTTGTGATCCTTATCGTAACCTAAAAAATCTTCGTTCAATTCAATGTGTCTACTGTAATAGTCCCAAAATGCTTTGAAGTCTCTAAACGGTTCTACTTCCTCTATGGTGAAGACTGAAGACTTGGTTTGAGCATCCACGGGAGCCGCAGGTATTTTTGAAACTACTCTCTCATCATGTTGACAGCCAAAAAGAAGGATTATGAAGGACAGGATGGATAATCGAGAGGTCATATATTTTATTTTCAGATTGCTTAATCAAGCTAAGCATTCTAATGCAATGTTGGTGATGGAAGGCCGTTATAATCTTCCTAGGTGAAAGACCAGTTTTGTGCAACTAGTTAGAAGACTACTACCCTGTTTCATCTGTTGTCGTTATTGGTGGTAATTCTACTAAGTTTCGTTATTTTCATGTTCGCAAATTTCATCTGGCCCAATGTTGATAATCGATTTGCAATCTTAATTTCGAAACTTTATACAGCGCATATTAATTATAAATTGCTGAACTAAAATGAAAACACAAATGGAATCAACATTAAGGATTTGGAAAACCAGCAGAAAGCTCTACTTAGATTATTTTGACCGATACACGATAGAGCAATTGAACAAAGTTCCTAATGGATTTAATAATAACCTAATTTGGAACATCGGCCATGTTATAGTTGCACAGCAAGGATTGATATATAAAACCGCGGGGTTACAAGGATACGTTTCGAATGAAATGTTTGACCTTTATAAATCTGGGACAAAGCCGACGAGACAGACTACGGAAGTTGAGGCGAATGAATTGAAAGAACTCTTGACTTCACTCATTGGACAAACGGAACAGGATTTAGCCGATGGAAAATTTGTCACGTTCAATGAGCGGATGACTGGAACAGGATTTTTCTTGAGTAATTTGGAAGATGCATTTGAATTTAACAATTATCACGAGGGGCTCCATCTTGGTTATTTGATGAATATCAGGAGATTTGTTTAACGGTATTGAATACCGAATTGTGAACAGCGACTTCAAACACACAGGCTCTGGAAACCTTACGATATTAAATCATGGTGGGTAAGAGTCTTTGATTATCAATGAATAACGACAAGAGCTACCTTTATGGATTTGTTTAGTAAATTTAGCATGTAAGCCTAACCAATAAAATCAGTTTGGCTTAAGGCTATTTGTACCTTTTCTTTTCGCATAAAAAAAACCATTACCGATACGGTAAGGCATTGTCGTCGGCAATTGTAAAAACATCTTAATTGACCACTGCACAGCAACCAATAATGGCTGGGATATGCCACGTATTGGAAACGGACCTGTTGGTATTTGGGGCTAAATCGTGGGCTTAAACCAGGAAGTTATTTTTAGGCTAGCTGGCCAAGCTGCGATAACCTCTGCTAGCCAACTGGAACACTTCAAAAACTATGAAATACCTAAAGGTTCGCCAATTCGGAATAAGCCTGTTTATACAAGTCAACACGGAATTAAAAACATCAAACTCTGATGTTATGCAAAGTCGAAAGTTTATTCAGAACACAAGTCCCTTGAGTTGTTCAGACCAGCCAAATCGGTGTTCAATTACAGTTCGGTTGACGAATAATGAGTTTATCGTGATTAATAAAATTTAGAAACTAACATATGAAACCTCTATTCTTAATCTTTACCGTACTAAGCTTGAGTTGTCTAAGGAATACCGCTTCTGCGCAGACATTTAAACTTGCCGTCGATAGAAAACTTTATGACACTGATAAGAATGTTATCAATGCCCATGGTGCAGGGATCCTATTTCACAACGGGACTTATTACCTTTTTGGCGAAATCAAAAAAGGGAGTACCTGGCTTGTACCAGGCCAAAGTTGGGAAGACTACAGGGTCCCTGCCGGTGGAATCTCATGCTATGCTTCAAAAGACCTTTTACATTGGCATAATGAAGGTATTGCGCTCAAACCTTCAATAGGTATGCCAGGAAGCGATATAGACACCGGAAACGTTATTGAGCGCCCGAAAGTGATATACAATAAAAAGACCGGGAAATTTGTAATGTGGATGCATATTGATGCTAAGGATTACTCTTACTCTCAATCCGGAGTGGCCGTTAGCGACAACCCCGCTGGACCGTACCACTATATCAGCAGTGTAAAGCCAAATGGGCAGATGGCAAGATATATGACTACCTAATTACTTCCGACTGTACCGGCTGGTCCCCTAACGCAGCAAGTTATGCGGTTGCAGAAACAATATTTGGGCCGTATAAAGAATTAGGCAACCCATGCAAGGGACTGGGCGGAGAAATCACTTATGGGACTCAAAGTACCTATGTGCTGCCAATTAAGAAAAACGTCTACTTATTTATGGCTGATCGATGGAACAAAATTGATCTTGAACATTCAGAATACTTATGGCTCAAATTAAAAGTAGATCACGGGCAAGTGATCATTAAACATGATCAGAAACGTTAAAGAAGACACCATGAAAGTTACAAATGCCATCTTTTTGCCTAGTTGCTGCTATCCTTCCCGTTGCGCAATCGCTCATTCCTGACTTTCATTAAGACTTAACTGTCCCAAAACAAGTAATTTGTGTTTGCAAACACTCCCATTTTTTGTATTTTTGCAGCATTAAACGCCGTTTGCAGCGGTATCAATCTTATGACTCAATATCAGACCTTACTTTATTACTGCTATTCTACAATAACAGAGGCAGAACAGTTTGCCACAGATCATCTTGCTTTTTGCAAATCATTGAACCTTACTGGCCGTATAATCGTCGCCAATGAAGGCTTAAATGGAACAGTTTCCGGCACAAAGGAGTCTTGTGAAGCCTACATGGCCAGCATCCATGCCGATGAGCGCTTTGCAAAAACAGAATTCAAAATTGATGATGTTGCTGAACCCTCCTTCATTAAAATGCATTGCCGCTATAAAGCAGAGATTGTGCATTCGGGCTTAAGAGATCCGAATATCATCAATCCAAACAAGCAGACTGGTAAACACCTGGAGCCTGTTGAATTTCAAAAGATGATTAACGACGAGGATGTTATTGTCCTTGATGTTCGTTCAAACTACGAACATAACCTCGGAAAATTTAAGAATGCGATTACCCTGGATATCGAGAACTTTCGTGAATTCCCTGATAAGATTAGCGAGCTTGAGCAATACAAGGACAAGAAAATACTTACCTATTGTACTGGTGGAATTAAATGTGAAAAAGCTTCTGCCCTATTGCTGCACCATGGCTTCAATGATGTTTATCAGTTGCACGGCGGCATAATCAAGTACGGCAAAGAGGCCGAGGGCGAGGATTTTGAAGGCAAATGTTATGTTTTTGATAATCGCATTGCGGTAGATGTAAATACGATTAATCCGAGCATTGTTTCTAAATGTTACAACTGTGGTACGGTATCACCAAAAATGATCAACTGCGCTAATCCTGAGTGTAATGAACATGTAACGCAATGTGACGATTGTGGTGAAAAACTTCTAGGCTGCTGCTCAGAGGCTTGCGTTACAAACCCCCGTAGGCGCCCTTATGACGGCACGGGTTACTATGTTAAAGTTCCCCAGCAGGTCAAAGTTCCGATGAAATAAGTATCTTCGGACTGAAAACACCATTCAGTATGAGACGAAGAATATTTCTTAAACTCGCCATCTTCACGGCTTTTGCCCTTACACTTACAGGCAATATTTACGCCCAGGAATCGCGTCCGTTTTGGAATGAAGTTCAGGAATTTCAGCATAAGGATAGCCTCCAAATGCCAAGGAAACATGGCATCGTGTTTTTAGGTAGTTCTTCCATTAGGAAATGGGTAGATGCAGAAAAGCATTTCAAAAAATATAATGTCATCAATAGGGGCTTCGGAGGATCCACGCTTTTGCAAGCAACCGAATATGTTGATTACCTGTTAGTCCCCTATGCTCCACGTCAGGTTGTCATCTATTCAGGGGAAAACGATATTGCAACAGACTCAGTCGATGCCGATGAAACGCTGAAGCGTTTTCAGGCTTTGATCACAAAAATCCGCAGCAAGCTAATTGACGTTCCAATCGTATATCTTTCTATAAAACAATCTCCCTCCAGAACCGGCTTCACTGAAGTTGTTCTTAAATCAAACAGCTTGATAAAAGATTATCTTGCAACCTTGCCAAACACAATCTTTCTTGATGTCAATTCAAAAATGTTGGACGCTAAAGGTGCACTTCGCCCTGAGCTATTTGAAAGTGACATGCTACACATGAAACCAGCAGGCTATGCCATCTGGGAAAAGGAACTGAAGCCTTATCTGATCAAGAAATCCGGACAAAAAACCCACTAAAAATTTAGATAAAATTCCTGTTCGATATATTGAACCTCGTCGGTAGCGGATCATTATACTGGATAAATCTTAACAACCGCAGCATTCCAACTCCAACTAAAATTCGAAAAAACCTACAATGAAATTCATATATTCTCTGATTTTGGCGCAGCTCTGTTTTATTATGACCATAAAAGCACAGGATTTTAGCCAATATAGCAAGGGGATTTTTGTTAAAGGTAAAGACAGCATGAATTATCGCGTGCTGTTGCCAGAGCATTTTGATTCTGCTAAAACGTATCCAGTCGTCTTTTTCCTCCATGGAAGCGGCGAAAATGGCTCCGATAACGAACTACAGTTAAAAAACGGAGGTTCACTATTTCTACGTAGTGATGTCCGAAAAAACTTCCCCAGCATTGTTGTTTTTCCACAATGCTCCAAGAACTCCTTTTGGTCAAACACAAAGTTTGAAAAAGACTCAACAGGGAAAACACAAATTATCTTTGTAAAGGGTGGTAAGCCGACCAAAGCCATGCATGCTTTACTGAAAATGGTCAATAATTTCTTAGAGAAACCATACGTGAGTAAAAGCCAGGTATTTGTTGGTGGGCTCTCCGCTGGCGGCATGGGTGCCTATGAGGTTTTACGGCGAAAGCCGAAGATGTTTGCTGCTGCATTTGCAATATGCGGAGGTGATCATATCGGCAATGTTTACAAGTATAGAAATGTACCGATTTGGATATTTCATGGTGCTAAAGACCCCATTGTGAACCCACAATATTCCAAAGTAATTGCTGATCAATTGAAAGCTATTGGTCGAGAGGTTAAATTCACCATGTACGCTGACGCAGGACACAACAGTTGGGATAACGCCTTTGCAGAACCCTTCTTCCTTCCCTGGTTGTATTCCCATAAAAAATAAAGATTAAAATACATCTGCTTACCAGGCATGCTCTTACACAATATGCTTAGTTAATCCTTTGTTTATTTGCAAACATTAGCCATTAAGCATTGTTTCCTTGTAATTAGTAGCAATTAATTGTGTTGAATTGGGGATTGTAGCTTTTCGGTTCTGCTTGTTGATGTTCGAATTGGCTGATAATTTCCTGTTATACACAATTAGTAAAGCAACTAAATGACATAAAACTAAACTTAAGTGTATGAAAAGAATTTTTACAAAATTCTCTGGTTTAACTCTTCTGTGCCTGATATTTTTTCAGACCGCCTTTGCACAGAATATAACAGTTACAGGGGTCGTTACGGATGCTGGAGATAAGACCTCCATTCCATCTGTCAGTGTTGTGGTTAAAGGCACCACCGTCGGAACGCAAACAGACGCAACCGGCCGGTACTCGATCAGCGTTCCCGCAACCGGAACTTTAACTTTTACCTATATCGGGTACACGACGCAAGATGTTCCAGTCAACAATCGCAGTTCAATTAATGTAGTCCTGGCATCGAGTTCAAGACAATTGGAACAGGTTGTTGTGGTAGGTTACGGAACACAAAGAAAAATTGATGTAACCGGAGCGGTAAGTTCGGTAAAGGGAGAAGATATTTCTAAGCAAATTTCGCCCAATCCAGTAAGCGCTCTACAAGGACGTGTAGCAGGTGTATCGATTACAAACAACGGTGCACCCGGAGCTTCTCCGCAAATTACGATTCGCGGTACGGGAACTATCTACGGTAAAACCGGTGTACTTTATGTTGTGGACGGAGTTTGGTATGATGACATCAGTTTCCTAAATCCTGCAGATATCTCAAACATCAGTATTTTGAAAGATGCGTCCAGTCAGTCTATCTATGGTATCCGCGCGGCAAATGGTGTTGTACTCGTAACGACAATACGCGGCAAAAAAGGCGATGCAACCATAAACTACAATGGAACCGCTGGTTTTCAAAGCGTTACCAATGCCGTAAAAATGGCGAACGCAACGGAGTATGCAACCGCCATAAACGAGTTATATGATCTTATCGGTTCAGATCCACTGTTTGCAAGTACCGACCTAGGTGAAGGAACAGACTGGTATAACCAGGTGTTGCGAAATGCAATGATCAACAACCATCAATTATCTATTAACGGCGGCACGGAGAAATCCACTTACAACTTTTCGTTGGGGTATCTGAATCAGGATGGAATTATTGAAAACAATAACTATAAGAGATATACGTCCAGACTTTCAAGTGAGTTCCAGGTTTTTGAACCATTGAAGATTGGCTATAATGTTACTGGCACGTACAGCAAATCAAACGATGCGCCGGCTAGTATTTTCCATGATCTTTTTGCTGCATCTCCAGTAGTACCGGTATTTAATTCAGATGGCTCCTATGGAGATCCGGCTGATTTTACGCTCGGCAATGGTAGTAACATGAACCCGCAGGCATCCCTCGATTTTAACAATCACATCAGTTCAAACTATAGAATTACCGGTAACATTTATGGAGAATTGAAATTCTTAAAACACCTTACCTTTAGAACAAGCTTCGGCGGAGACTTCGGACAGGCGGAAGTGCGGTCCTATATTCCAAAGTACGAGGCCACGGTTGCTCAACGCGCAACAATCAGTACATTAGGTGTAGACAGGACCGAAACACGCAACTGGATTATTGAAAACACGCTAACCTACGATAACCAGTGGAATGATCATAAACTTACCTTTTTACTTGGACAAACGGCTCAGCGGTATAAGGGTTATGTTGTGAATGCAACTGCGCAAAATGTTCCTTTCAGCAGTGAGGGCGACTTGTATTTAAGTCTTGGTGATATTGATAAAAGGAAAATATCCGATTCAGGAACCTTGTCGACTGCAGCTTCTTACTTTGCAAGAGCAAATTATTCCTATAAGAGCAAGTACCTGTTAAACGCCTCTATTCGTGCTGACGGTGCTTCCCAATTCTTCGGCGGATCAGACCTTTGGGGCTACTTTCCTTCCATTGGTGGAGGTTGGGTGATCAGCAATGAAGATTTCATGAAGAACCAAACCGTTTTATCAAACTTGAAATTACGTGCAAGCTGGGGTAAGATCGGTAATGCCGGGGTGCCTATTAACCCAACAACGTCCACAGTAGCACAGACTCCAAATTATACAGCCTATTTCAATCACATTGCAAACACAGGTGCAAACATCAATTCAATTGTACCTCCAGCTATTTTCTGGGAACGCAGTGCTGGAACAGACATAGGCTTAGAAATGGGATTCTTAACCAACCGTTTAAGTGTTGAGTTTGATTATTATAACCGGAAAACAGAGCAAGCCATCTTTGATATTCCGATTTTAGGATCTTTAGGAACATCTACGAGTAAATTGATTGGCAATCAGGCCGACTTTAGAAATCGAGGATTTGAAGTAACCGCAACCTGGTCTGATAAAACCGATGGCGGCCTGACTTATTCTATCAGCGGAAACCTCGGAATCAACAACAATAGAGTTCTAAATGTTACTTCAGGTGCAACCCCGATTTACGCAGGAGGAACAGGACTTACCAGTGGAGCTTTGGCAACCCGAACTGTTCAGGGTGGCCCAATTGGTTCATTCTTCGGGTACCAGGTAGCTGGAATTTTCCAAACCAATGAAGAAGCATCAGCTTCCGGACAAAGCGGAACGACAGCCGGAGATTTCAGGTATGTGGATCAAAACGGTGATGGGCTTATTGATGGAAAAGATCGGATTGTATTGGGTAATCCCAATCCGAAATACACCTATGGTGTGAACAGTAATTTCACATACAAAAACTTCGATCTTTCTTTAGACCTTCAGGGAGTTGCTGGCGTTGATATCTACAATGCAAACCTAGGTTTCCGTTTTGGTAATGAGAACTTCACGAAAGAATTCTATGAAAACAGATGGAGAGGCGCAGGATCTTCCAATACGTATCCTTCTCCTAAATTGGGTGGCTCAACAAATTACTTTCCGAATTCTTTTTATGTGGAAAGTGGCGCCTATATCCGCTTGAGGAACATCCAACTTGGTTACTCCCTTCCAACAGCTATGATTACGAAATGGAAGATGAGAAAGTTTAGAGTTTTTGCAAACGCCCAGAATGCATTAAACTTCTTTGGTTATAGAGGATTCAGTCCGGAGGTTGGTGGTACACCAACAAATGCAGGTATGGATGTTAACGTATATCCATTATTTGCTACTTACAACCTTGGTGTTAACCTTACATTTTAATTGATTATCATTATGAAAAGTTATAAATATTTCAACATACAACGATGCTGTGCGGTCGCACTGTTATCGACAGCACTACTTGTTTCCTCCTGCAAAAAAAGCTTTCTGGACGTTGACCCACAAGGACAACAGCCTGCTGTAGAATTCTGGAAAACCCCAGACGACGCTGCTAAGGGAGTAAATTCAGTCTACGCGAATCTGCGCTCCTGGGAGAACACGGCTTTTCCTGCATTGGTAATTGAAAGCGTTGGTTCAGATGAGGCGGAGAAAGGCAGTTCACCGAATGATGCTACCTTTTGGAACTTGTATGATCTTCACTCCGTAACTTCTACGGAAGGATCTTTGCAAGGATTCTGGACTGGACAATATCAGAACATTTTGCTATGCAATCAGGTATTGCTTAATGTACCCAATATCGAGATGGATCAAGCGCTGAAAGAACGCTATTTGGCGGAAGCGAAGTTCATTCGTGCGTATTCATATTTCCGCTTAGTTAGAGCTTATGGCGATGTTCCACTACGTTTAAGCGTGCCAGTAAATGAAACAGAGTATAACATCCCAAGAACGCCCAAGGCAGAAGTTTATGCTCAGATCGAAAAAGATCTAACTGAAGCTGCAGCGGTTCTTCCGGTTTCCTACCCTTCCACCGATCTTGGACGTGCGACTAAAGGCGCAGCATTGGGCATGCATGCAAAAGTTGCGCTATATCAAAAGAAGTGGGCAGACGTGCTGGCTTTAACCAATCAGGTCATCGGCTTGGGTTACACCTTGTTCCCGGACTATGAAAAACTATTTCGTACAAGCAACGAAAACAACAGCGAGTCAGTTTTTGAAATACAGGCTGAACTTGACCCCGCAAATGCTGCGGCATCAACTTCACAATACAGTCAGGTTCAAGGTGTCGCTGGTGTACCCGGCGGCGGATGGGGCTTTAACAATCCTTCAGTAGAACTGGCAGCTTCCTACGAACCTGGAGATCCAAGGCGAGATGCAACCATCATTTTTAAGGGGGAAACAACACCAGAGGGGGATGTTATCCCAACAACGACACCAAATCCAATGTATAACCAGAAATCATATGTTCCATTTAGCGAGTATGTGTCTGGATTTAACGAAGGTGCACAACAAAACGTTAGGGTGCTTCGCTTTGCAGACGTATTGTTAATGAATGCTGAAGCGGCAAATGAATTGAACGATCCTGGACAGGCGTTAATCTCTTTAAATAAGGTTAGGGCAAGAGCAAGGGGGAACAATGCAGGAGTGTTACCTGACGTAACGACGACAGATCAGGCGGCATTACGAACTGCTATTTACCAGGAAAGAAAAGTAGAACTTGCGATGGAAAGCGATCGCTACTTCGATGTGATCCGCCAGGGACGAGGTGAAGAAGTATTTGGGCCTAAAGGCTGGAAACCGAACAAGAATGAAGTATGGCCGGTTCCACAAACCGAAATCGACCTTAGTGGTGGTCTTCTTACCCAAAACCCAGGATATTAATCTCTGATTTTTAAAGGTTGCTGATTACATTCAGCAACCTTTTTTAAATTTACAAATATGTTCAAATCAAGAAAAAGGTTTTTTTCTCCATTGCTTGTTGCCTTCCTGCTCATCAACGTGTATTGTATACAAGCTGGCTTTGCCCAAAATAGAAGTTCGGAACACATTGCTTCAGAATTGAAGATTAAGAAGAACCTGACCGATGACCAGCTATTGGATCTGGTACAAAAACAAACTTTCCGGTATTTCTGGGATTTTGGACATCCGGTGAGTGGAATGGCAAGAGAGCGAAGCAACCGTTCTTACGACTATGGAGATGAAGTAGTTACCACTGGCGGTACCGGTTTTGGTATCATGGCTACTATTGCTGCTTCGGAACGCAAATTTATTACCCG
>JAQBOT010000325.1 GCA_028287885.1 Pedobacter sp. | reverse complement strand
TTTTTTCATTATTGAAATAAAAATTAAGAGTTAGATTGTTGTCAGCCGTTGGGAAATAATTATCCTAATTTTACTGAGGTCATGGTTAGTGAGCCGCCAACGGTCATGTCATTAAAAAACGACACTGCGTCTTTACTACCCTTTAAACCAATAGTATACAGCAATGGCAGATAATGTTCTGGCGTAGGTATAGCCAAGTCAGCCTCTCTACCCAACTGGTTATAATTTATTAATGCACGATGGTCGCCATCGAGTACCAGGGCTTTAAACCGCTCATTGATCGTAGTTGCCCAGTCATAGGCATAAGGAACATTTAGTTTATCCCAAGCAGCCATGCGAAGATTATGCACCATGTTGCCGCTGCCTATGATCAATACGCCTTTTTTCCGAAGTGCATAAAGTTCTTTAGCAAGATCGTAATGGTACTGAGCATTTTTAGTATAGTCGATACTAAATTGTAAAACTGGAATATTTGCATTTGGGTACATATGCCGCACGATGGTCCAGGCACCATGGTCCAGCCCCCAATCATGATCCAACTCAATTTGTGTTGTGGTAATTAAGGAGGCTGTTTCTTTAGCTAAGGTTGGACTGCCGGGTGCAGGATATTGTACTGCAAATAGTTCTTCTGGAAAACCCCCAAAGTCGTGGATGGTTTGCGGAAAGTCCATAGCTGTTATTTTGCTGCCTTTGGTAAGCCAGTGTGCTGAAACCACGATTACCGCTTTAGGTGTTGGTATTTCCTTAGCCATTTGCGTCCATCGTCGGCTGAACTCAGAATCTTCTATACCGTTCATGGGAGATCCATGGCCTACGAACAGGACAGGCATAAGATGCCCATCCTCTTTTAAATTATTTGCGAATCCTTTAAATGCTGATATTGTTGTCATTACTTGACTGTTCTAATATTGGTTGTGATGAATTTGCTTATTCCAGACCTACTTGCTTGGCAAATGTCTGATTATCCCAAAAGAGGTGTTCTTCTACCATAACTCCCTTTTCCCAAATGCCAACGGTGGCCATAGGAAATTTGAAGGCTTTACCAGTTGGCTGCATAAATTTACCATTACCAAGGGGCATTGGTTTGGTGAATGTCCCTTCGTAAACTCCAGTTACTACGGTACGATTACCAGAGCCAAATTTTATTGGATGTTCTTTAATTCGTGTATCTGGTGCAAATACAAATTGCTTTTTAAGGTCGGCAATATGTGCCTCCAATCCCTGTGTGACGTGTCCATCTGGCCAGAATACCTTAATATCTTTCGCGTGACTCTCTTTTAATCTATCCCATTTTTGATTACTATAAACATCGACGTCAAGATTATCAAAGGTTTGCAGATGTTTACTAACACTATCATTGTCACTTTTAACTTGTGCTGCAATGTTTTTCAGGCTGTCGACATTGACGGTCGTCGACTTTTCTGACTCAGTAGGCTGTTTACAACTTTGTAATGTGCTGAAGGCAATCATCAGCCCAATGGCGAATGAAAATAATTTAAAATGTCGTGAATTCATTATTTAACTTTTTAATGTATTATTTAATTGATTTGAACAACTTAATTTGATCCAAGCTGCACTTTACTTTTTCGTAAATGTGGCGTCTAGGCTGGCTTTACCGCCTCCTGCTATAAGACTGATAATTGCCAGTCCGAAAAGAAGAAGGAAAAACTCAACACCCTCCCCCTTATTTGGATCGCTATACCAGTTCATAAAGAAGCCGTTATGAATGTGAGAGGTGATGACAACTCCTAAAAAGTTGACAATGATTCCTATAGCAGCAAGACGGGTACCTATTCCGGCAATTAACATAAGTGCGCCGAAAAATTCGATCAAGATAACAAGCAAAGCAATGATCCATGGTAAACCCGCGGTACCAGTTAGAAAGCCCATTGTGCCAGTAAAACCATACCCGCCAAACAATCCCAACAATTTTTGGGCACCATGCGGAAAAACTACCACGCCTAACGTAATTCTCGCGATTAAAGCTGTCAGGTCAGCGGGATTTGTTGTAAATAACTTTTTCATTTTTTTTATTTTTAAGTGATTAGTTGTGAAGAATTTTCCAGCCAGCCAGCCAGTTGTAGTTATTTTTCATGTTTAGCTGGATCAGCAGTAATGTCATTTGTTCCAGCGTTCTGCTGACTGACAGATCGCCTGCTATAATTGGGTTGAGCCCTGTGGTACGTACAAGTTCAGAAACACTTTCCAATGCTTGAGTATTATTTCCTGCAATAAAAGCATCTACCTGCATACCCGCAATGACTGGGGTAGTAAAGTCGGCTGCAAGTACTGTATTGAACGCTTTAATGACTCTGGAGTTTGGCAAGAGTTTCTGCAACTCTTCAGCTGCACTGGTATCGGAAGCAGTAACGAGTCCATTGTAGTGATCATTCAACGGATTGGCGATGCTGATTACAATTTTTTGATTTGCTACGTCTTTTATTTTTGAGGCAATTTCATTTTCTGCCGAATAAGGAACGGCTAAAACAATTACATCTGCTTCCCAAGAAGCACTTGTAGGGCAGTCATATGCTTCAACATCGGCGTTAGGAGTTTCGCTTTGGATTCCGCTGATCAGAGTTTGCAGTCTTTGCTGTCGGGTTGCGAAAAGAAGTAGTCGGTTGTTGCCTTTTGCAAGTGACTTCGCAATGGCTGAACCCATGTTCCCGGTTGCGCCTAATATGGCAATAGTCTGTTTAGTTTTCATTTGTTTCCTGCTTTTGTTATCACAAAGATATCCTGATCGGATATCTCGTTTCAATGATCTCAAGCAAGAAATACTGTTGCTTCAAGGCAATGAAAAACATTGCTTTAAAGCAACACGCTGCTTTAGTTCTCTTTCTTTACAGCAAGCCGGGCTCTTAGGCGGCTAATGGTAGATGGCGTAAGTCCAAGATAAGATGCAATCATGTGTTGGGGTATGCGGCTAACGATGTCAGGATAGTTTTTCAAAAAATCTTCATACTGCTCTTCAACCGATGAACTAACCGTTGAAGTGAATCGCTTTTGAAGAGATATATATGCGTTAGTTATAAGAATTCTCATGTAAGTTTCATACTTGCCTACCTTTTGCAATAATTCTTCGTGTGCGGACTTACTGATGAGAATAAGTTCTGAATCTTCAATTGCCTCAATGCTATGCGTGGCTGGTTCTTCAGTTAAAAAGCTAAACAAATCAGCGATGGTCCAGCCTTCTACAGCAAATTGCCTGATGTGTTCTGTTCCATTTTCATCTAACACACAGGAACGAAGAGCCCCCTTAGTTACAAAGGCGAGATGTTTGCATACATCTCCTTCCTGTAAAAGGTATTGCCTTTTTTTTAACTTTTTTGGTGTTAAGTATGCTTTTATGATGTCTTGGTCCACTAATGATAAAGAAACTCTATCATTGAACATCTGAAAAAATAAATCGTACATGAATAAGGAATTTGGTGTTTCAATCAATGTAGTGAATCATAATAAAACAAAGGTAAGAGATTTAGTTAAAGACAAAATATCAATGACGTGCTATGCATAGCAGTGTTGAATTGCCAGCCCGGCGAAATATTAGAATATGTAAATGAAAAACGGTAATTAAAAAAGATTGCCAACGGGTTTGTGGACAATGTAAGAAAAAGCACGACCGCTAACATGGTAGTAATCGTGCTGCAGAATCGTTATTACCGCGTTCAGTCATCTGAAATTCAGTACTCCGGGCTTGGTTTAGGTTTGTATATCTCAGCCGAAATCATTCAAAGGCAAGACGGACAAATTGGAGTAGAAAGTGAAATCAACGGAGGAAGTACCTTTTGGTTTACGATTCCATTGCGTACTTAAATTGTTATTTGCTGATGCCAAGGTTATCATTTAATCACAATTGCATACGCCGAATTCTTCTTCACATTCTTTTAGTCATTTCTTTATTACACGTCTTTCTGTGCAGATTCTGATGCTCTTACTCCTATTAACTTTATCTTCTCAAAGGCAGTTCTAAATTCCCGAAGCTCTGCGGCAGTAAAATTCACATCTGTTCCACCAATGTTCTCTTCCAAATGATGGATCCGTGTGGTTCCTGGAATAGGTACGATCCAAGGTTTTTGAGCAAGTAGCCAGGCAAGTGATATCTGAACAGGTGTTGCTTTTTTGCGTACCGCCCATTCGTAAACAAGATTAAGGAGAGCCATATTGTTTTTAAGTGCTTCCGGAGCCATATATGGGACAGCGGTGAATCGAGACTCTTCTGAGAAGCGTGTATACTCGTTAAATCGATCAGCAAGGAATCCTCTGACCACAGGACACCAAGGCACGAAACCAATCCCAAGCTCTTCGCAAAGATCCAGCGTGCCATGCTCATGTACACGTTCAACAAGCGAATATTCATTCTGCAAAGCCGTAAGGGGCTGCACAGCGTGAGCCTTTCTGATGTTGGTTGCTGAGGCTTCTGAAAGCCCAAAATGCAAGGCCTTTCCCTCTTTGATTAAGTCTTTGACTGTACCTGCAACATCTTCAATTGGTACTTGTGGGTCTACCCGGTGTAGGTACAGAAGGTCAATACGATCCGTCTGAAGGCGACCAAGCATGCCCTCAACAGCTTTGCGAATATTTTCTGGTCTTGAATCACGACCAATACTTTTCCCATTCTCATATTTGAAACCGAACTTACTTGCGATAACGACCTGGTTGCGAAGAGGTTTAAGTGCTGCCCCAACATATTCCTCACTGGTGAAGGGACCATAGAATTCAGCTGTATCAAAAAACGTAATCCCTTTTTCAAATGCAGCACGAATTACTTTGCCCATTTCGCCCTTATCCCTTGGGGGATTATAGCTGTTGCTTGTCATGCTCATACAACCCAGCCCAATAGCTGAAACTTCTAAACTATGCTTTCCTGTTCCGAGGGTGCGACGCTTAACTAAAGGAGGACTTTTTTCAACTTCATTTCCTGGGGCTGTTTTCCCTATAGTTGGAGAGACGCCAAAAGCTGATGTTGCTAAAATTGACGCACCTAATGTTGTACCTGCTTTTAGAAAAGTCCTTCTATCTTGATTGTTCATGTTTTCAAAATTTGGTTGTTTACTTAGATTCTATTTTTGGCTCCCATTTTTTCATTCATTCTCAGCCTCTGTGGCTCTTTAATGGGATTCGGTATACTTACTATTTTCCTACTCTTTTTTGTAAGTGGGCGGGATAGCGATCGCCATATATGGTTGTTTGGGCATAAGCATCATCAATCATCTTAATATCACTTATGGACAAAACAATACTGGCTCCACCAATATTTTCTGTCAATCGGTGAGATTTAGTCGTACCAGGAATAGGGACTATCCAAGGTTTTTGTGCCAATAACCAGCCGAGTGCAATCTGTGC
>JAQBOT010000204.1 GCA_028287885.1 Pedobacter sp. | reverse complement strand
TTGAGTTTGGTTTATTAAGGGAATTGCTCATACGTATGTATCTATTGAAAACAAAGAGAGAAACCATTATTGTACAATCAGTATTGTTCTTAAAACGGCTCTTCGAAAATGAGTTATACTTAGATTTTCCGCGAAGCTACGCTCCATTACCGGGCGCTTTTTTGTTTTTGGCGGAATTGTTCCAATCAGTTGCGATTTAACTCGAAAGTAAAACTTATCTTTCGATCCGAAAGTAGTTAAACATGCCATTAAAAACGGAATTTATTATGAAAACAAATGCAGGTCGGGAAATTTTGAACTCTCAATTAACACGAATAATAGTTGGACTCGTTGCCTGTATCTTAACAGTTAGAGTGGGACAGAGCGTTATCCATAAGTTACTCGAATTGACAAGTTTGGATAAAGAAATACAGCGTGTAATGAGCGGCGTGTGTGTGGCATTACTTGCATTAATTTCGTACTACTATTTATACAAATTTTATGAGAAAAGGCGCATTTCGGAGCTATCAACGGGTGGCATCATTAAAAATATAGGCGTTGGAATTCTCATTGGTGCTGTTTTACAATCCCTTACAATCCTCGTGATTTTTGTAAAGGGGGGATATTCAATTGTATCAATAAATCCCGTTATATTTATCGTTCCAGCACTGATTACCTCTTTTACAGCAGCAATATTCGAAGAGATTTTACTGAGAGGAATTATTTTCAGAATTGCAGAAGAAAAGTTGGGCAGTTATTTTTCAATGTTGATTTCTGCTGTTTTATTTGGAGCCATGCATCTTGCAAATCCACACAGCTCTTTAACTGCTGGGATTGGGCTAGCAATTCAGGCAGGACTATTACTTGCAGCGGCTTATATCTATACTAGGAATCTTTGGTTTCCAATTGCAATCCACTTTGCCTGGAACTTTACGCAATCGACTATATTCGGTGCAAACGTATCTGGGAATACCATTTCAAAGACGCTAATAACATCCAAAATTGAAGGCGCAGAGTGGTTTACTGGGGGGCAGTTTGGACCTGAAGGTTCAATTCAAGCAACAACGTTTTGTTTAGTAGCGACAATTGTACTTTTAGTATTGAGCCACAGAGAAGGAAAGATTATGAAACCCTTCTGGAAGACAAACAAAGAAAAGCTGGCAGTAGCTCATTCTTAAGGTTGATCAAAAGAAATATTGCGATTAATCTCTTACCCACAACAATTGTTATTTTACAGAGTTGCTGACACCCATAACGATGACAGACGAAATAATCAAAAACTATCCTAAAAACTATTTAGATATTGATGAAGCTACAAAACAATCTGGCTTTACAATGTCATCTGATCCAAAGACATGTTCGTTGTTAAGGACCTTGGCTTCTGCAAAGCCAGGAGGAAGATTGTTAGAGTTAGGCACCGGTACCGGACTGTCTACGGCTTGGATATTAGAAGGTATGGACGATGGCGCTTCACTAACTTCTATTGACAATGATCCTGTGTTTCTGGCAATTGCGAAACAATATCTAATCGACAGCCGGCTTACTCTAGTCAATAAAGATGCAGGTGAATGGATTGTAGAGAACAGAGACCTGGCGTTTGATTTTATTTTTGCCGATACCTGGCATGGAAAATACCTGATGCTAGAGGAAACATTAGAGATGCTTAATCCTGGTGGCCTGTACATAATAGACGATATGCTCCCGCAATCAAATTGGCCGGAAGGACATCAGGAAAAAGCGTTAAAGCTTCTTAAAGCGCTTGATAACCGCACAGATTTAAATTTGACAAGGCAGTGTTGGGCAACGGGAATTGTTATCGCGTCAAAGAAATAGAAACATTATAAACGAACGTAGTTTGTATATGACAGCTAAATTATAGTTCCGCTTCTTCTTTAGGCCTTAATGTTTTGTTTTAGGAAATCGCTGGTTATAATGGTTGCAAACTCTTCATTTAGGCTTGCCAAAGCGGTTTCATGTATTAGTTTTGCGGAGTAAGATTGTCCATCAACTCCTTTTTTGTTAAAAGTTGCGGTTGCGTCTGAAACAACATAGGTATCATAGCCAAGATTACCGGACATCCTAGTGGTTGTAGAGACACAATGATCGGTTGTAAGTCCGACGATTACAAGCGTATTGATGTTTTCCTTATCAAGCCGTTCCTTTAAATCGGTACCGATGAAAGCACTGTTTACATTCTTTTTAATGACAGGCTCACCATCCATTGGTTTTACAAAATCATTAAACTCATTCCCTGGACTTATCGCGTTAAGCGGAGAATTCAAGTCTGAAGAACAATGCTTGATATGAAAAATGGGGAGTTTATTCTCACGCCAAAGTTGTAGTAGTTCGCCCGCTTTCGCTTCAGCTTCAGGATTGTTTCTTTCTCCACCCCAGTACGCCAAATTGTCAAAGGCCTTTTGGATGTCTATTAGGATTAATGCTGGTCGATCTGATTTAAGAATGTTCATTTGAATATATTTATTTCATTATGGAAGTGTTTGGTGTTTGTAAACCCGAGGATTATAGCTGTCTATTATTCAATAACCAGCTTCTTGGAAAATTGCTTCTGTAAATTATCAAGGATTTCATCATAGCCCTTTCGATCCCTAAAGGTATCAGGTTTGTATGCACCGCCCGGCTTGTGTTTCGCTTGTAAGTCGAACTGACTTGCATGAGAGGAAAGCCAAATGTCGAAAGTCAAACTCTTTAGGGACTTAAACGTCTGCGTATAATCCTGAACTATCCCGGGGTATTCAGCTATTTCAGAAAACTTTTTTTCTGTAACAATTGAGGGCATATTGGCGATAAGAACACGATATGAGTGGTGTTCGTCTTTTACATCAAAGAGAAAACTACAGCATCCTTTGGTATGACCGGGATGGTGCAACATCAACAAGCTCGTATTTCCTAATTTGATGATGTCTCCATCATGTAACATACGGTCTGCCTGAATTGCATCAAAATTGTTGCTTTTTCCACCTAAAGCATAGTCGGACCTACCTCCATCTCTCATGACAGCAGCATCTGCCTCGTCTACCATCATCTGTGCACCTGTTGCTTTTTTAATGGCTGCCATAGCACCCAAATGATCGTGATGTGCCTGTGTTGTTAATAGGATCTTAGTATCTTCAAACCTAAAGCCCAGCGCTTTGATGTTTGATTTTATCATTTTATCCGAGGTTGCAAGGCCCGTGTTTATGAGTATATTCCCTTGTGGCGTAGTGATTAGATAGCATGCCAGGTCAACCGTTCCTACATAATATAAGTTGCCTGCAATTCTAAAGGGCTGATAAGGTTGTGACCACGCTGCAGGTGTGTTTGGAATTGGGGTTTGCGCGGAGGCAAGTAGACCGATAATTACAAAGGCAATGGAGAGTTTAAATATTTTTGGGTAACGTTGCAGCATAGGCCGAATATAATCAATAGCATTGAGCTAATTCGTTTTCTGTAATGTCATCGTTTAAATCTGCAATGCTCTTGAAATTAAGCGCGCTCAAGGAACTTAACTGCTTTAGGGTTGGCTTGCAATGCCACTGGTCCATGTGTTGCCTCCATTTCTACGACTAAAATTCCTCTGAAAATCCAAGCTGTCCATTGTTATGCCGCCGGCCGTGTTGACGACATGTTCCGGTGTGTAATCCCACCGATAACCTACTTGTACCCAAGGGCCTTAACAGCTTTTGTTTGGCATAAATATACAGCCCTCCCAGGATGACGCAATTAAGAACATTACCTAGCAGCATGACTCCGGAGTTAAAACAATCTAATGGAAACTTAGAGCGGGTGCTCACTGACGTAAGTAGCTTGTAAGTGTATTGTCCAGGAGAACAGTTATTTAAAGACAACTTGTGTTAGTCAGTGCATAATTGGTTAAAAAAGCGGCTGTTTTACCCTTTTAAAAGACTTCGATTTGTCGCTAAACATGATTTTACCGGAGCCTATTGTGGCTGAGGCAGGATCCAATTCTCGATCTTCTTCGATGGAGGTTTTTATTTGCCCAAACAAAATAAAACTAAGACATAGACGGAAAGTTGTGGCAGGAAAAATTCTCTTCTTCATATCGTAATTTGAGCAATTAATATCCATAGGCATCAATTTTATTCACCTAGTTCCACAGTGCTGAAGATGAGTTATTCCCATCTTAACAATTTGATGGCACGAACTTAGCTCATGGTGGTAGAAGGCATTTTATAACCATTTATATTTTCATGAACAATATTAAGGCTCTCCAAATTGAGATTGAAGCATTAAAAAAAGAGAACCAAATACTAAAATCCCAAAGAAATGTTCTTCAAGGAGATCTGGAAGACGAATTGGACTACCAGGATACCCAAATTCGGTTTAGAACAGTATTTGAAACTTCAATGCTTGCAAACAAAATCATCTCCAGTGATCTTAAAATAGTGATGGTTAACCAGGCTATGGTAGACCTAATGGGCTATTCCAAAGAGGAACTTATTGGAACTCGCATCACCGACCATACGCCGAAGGAATTCCAGCCCGATTGGCAAACGCTGCAACAAGAGTTATGGCAAAAAAGCAGGTCCTCTTTTGGGTTAGAAACCTGTCTTCTGAAAAAGGACAAATCTATTATTTGGGTACAAGTTTCATCGATACTATTCCAAGATAATGGACAAGACTTTGGCTACACCATTATAGAGGATTGTACGGAAAAACATCAGTTGCGAAAGCAGAAGGAGGAGTTTCTTAATATTGCAAGCCATGAATTAAAGACTCCGATAACAAGCCTGCAGATTCGACTTCAGATGATGAATCGCATGCTTAAACCCGACTTTGACGTTAATGATAAATTTATAAAACTAGCTAAAGAAGCAGAAGCGTTTACCACTAAACTGGGTCACCTGGTAGGTGATCTGCTGAATTTTTCAAAACTTGAACAGGGCGAGCTTCCTTTGAATAAGAGCAGCTTTATTCTTTCGGATATCGTTGACAACTGCTGCACGCATCTTCAGCTAGTAGGAACATATTATTTAAAGTTTACAGGCGACCCGTCGTTAGAGGTATATGCGGACATGTTGAAAATAGACCAGGTTATCGTGAACTTGGTAAATAATGCGGTAAAGTATTCACCAAATACAAACGAGATTTTGGTGAATGTAAAAAAGGTCGGGAACAATGCTGAACTTTCTGTCACGGACAAAGGAAATGGGATTTCACCCGACAATCTGCCTCACTTATTTAAGCGGTATTACAGAGTAAACAAGGCAGAAAGCAACAATTCAGGCCTGGGCCTTGGGTTGTTTATTTCATCACAAATTATTGAACAGCATGGCGGCAAGATTGGAGTAAAAAGCAAGATCGGCGAAGGTTCTACGTTTTGGTTTACTATACCCATTGACTAATCAAAAAACCTCAGATTATTCTTCTTTGAAACTATTTATTACTTCCGTTTTTCTTACAATGTCTTTAACAATAGCGTCGAGTTCCACCGCAGCCTTCGATAAATGGGTAAGAAGCTGATCTTGCGTCTCCCCATCATCTACTCCAGAGGATAGCAATTCAGCAATTGCCATTATATTACTTAAAGGCGCCCTAACGACGTGAGACTGCGTCCAGGCTATTTCCTTAAGAC
>JAQBOT010000200.1 GCA_028287885.1 Pedobacter sp. | reverse complement strand
CTGTAAAGACAAATCAAAATTCACCATCAATGGGAAAATTGAAAATGCAGCCCCTAAAAGTAAAGTATATTTATTCAGCTTGATTAAAAACAATGCTGTTGCTATAGATTCTACGGTGCTATCTGATAAGGGTGAATTCATGTTTTCACAAAGCAGTGAAGGCGTCAACTTCTTTAAGGTGACGGCAGACAAAAATGAATATATGATCATTGCTAAGAACGGTGATGATATTAAGTTACAGGCGGATCTATCTGACAGTAACATGGATTATAAGCTTTCTGGTGCTGAAGAGGCAGATAAGTTGCAAGAACTTAACGTAAATAAGAACAGGTACACGGCTAAGATGGCCGAAATTCAAAAACAGTTTGAAGAACAAGTAGAAGCTCAACCCCAAAACAGAGAGGCTATTGCAAACCAGATGCGCCCGGCGCTGATGAAAGAAACCCAGGGCTTGGTTGATTTTATCTTGAAGTTCGCCAATGATAATCCAAATTCGCTTGCAAGTTTTTACGCGATCAATTCGTTAAATCCGAGTGATTATGAAAAAGAGTTCATAGCTTATTCCGATAAGATAAAAAGTACTTTCAATAACAACGCGGCTGTAACCGAATTTTTGGTGCGGATGGCTAAACTAAAAAGTGTACAGGTTGGTCAGCCAGCACCTGCTTTCAGCATGAAGACCATAGATGGCAAAACAACAAGCCTTGCTGAATTTAAGGGAAAATATGTATTACTCGACTTTTGGGCGTCCTGGTGCATGCCTTGCCGCCAGGAAAATCCGAATGTTGTTAAAGCTTACAATAAATTTAAAGAACGAAACTTTACTATCTTGAGTGTCTCCCTCGATAAAGACCCTGCGGCCTGGAAACAAGCAGTTGCGGCAGACAAGTTAACCTGGACGCATGCGAGTGAATTAAGCGACTTCGAAGGGCCTACGGTAAGATTATATCAGGTTGAAGCAATCCCAAGTTCTTTCTTAATTGACCCTTCTGGAAAGATCGTAGCTAAGAACCTAAGAGGCGAAGAGTTAGTGCAGTTTTTGGACAAAACGCTGTAACAAATGAAAGCGCTGTTAAGAATAAGATAGCGCTTAACAATTTGTTAACGTCCATTTAACCTAACCGACCGTTTCTTTGACTAATTTCGTAACAAATCGAAATATAAGATGAGCACGTTAAACCAAAAAATACTGATTGTTGATGATGAGCCAGATATCTTAGAATTGGTAGAATACAATTTGAAAAAAGAAGGATATCAGGTATTCACTGCGAGTAACGGCCAGGAGGGGATTGCACTTGCAAAAAGAGTTCACCCTGATTTAATTGTTTTGGACATTATGATGCCCAAGATGGACGGAATAGAAGCATGTCGCCTTATGCGCGCTATCCCTGAGTTTAAGAATACCTTTATGGTCTTTTTAACTGCCAGGAGCGAAGAGTACTCAGAAATTGCAGGATTCAATGTAGGCGCAGATGATTATATCGCTAAACCCATCAAGCCACGTGCCCTAGTGAGCAGGATCAATGCCATCCTTCGCCGAACCAGCAGTTCAGAAGAGGTATCGGAAAATAAAATTGAGATTGGAGATCTGGTTATCGACCGTGAAGCATACCTCGTTTTCCAGGCTGGGGAGAAGGTCGTTCTCGCTAAGAAGGAATTTGAACTTCTATATTTGCTTGCTTCCAAACCAGGAAAGGTTTACACGCGTGAATCTATTTTAAAGAACATTTGGGAAGACTCCGTTGTGGTAACCAACCGGACCATCGATGTCCACATTCGCAAGGTACGGGAGAAACTAGGTGAGAATTATGTGTCTACAGTTAAGGGCGTGGGGTATAAGTTCGAACTTTCTTAGTACTTTTGTGCCTTAGAAATTTATACCATTGAAATATCCTTCCATTAAAGACATATTACTTTTCGAGAATGACGATTACATCGTAGTCAATAAACCACCCTTTGTTGCATCGTTAGATGAACGTGGTGGTTCCGGAGAGGTAAACATATTGCGTCTGGCCAGACAATATAGTCCGGACGCTCAGGTTTGTCACCGATTAGATAAAGAGACTTCTGGCGCAATTGTGATTGCCAAGCATCCAGAAGCATACCGTTCTGTTGCTATACAGTTTGAAAAGCGAAGAGTTAAAAAGCTTTACCATGCCGTTGTAGATGGGCAGTTTGTGTTCAATGACCTCCTCGTAGACTTACCCATTTTAAACGACGGCAATAAAAGCGTTACGATCGACCGAAAGGAAGGTAAGCGCGCAGAGACTTATTTCAACTCCATTAAACAATATCGACACTACACACTTGTAGAATGTAAGCCGATAACTGGGCGCATGCACCAGATCAGAATTCACCTGGCAACACAGCGTGCAGCGATCTGCGGCGACATCATGTATAAGGGAAAGCCCGTATTTCTGTCGACCATCAAAAAAGGTTACCGGATTGCTAAGGATGACGAAGAGCAGCCGATCATGAAGCGCTTTGCATTACATGCAAGACAAATTGTGTTCAAAGGCATGGATGAGCAGGAGATTAATATCGAAGCTCCTTATCCGAAAGACTTCGCTACCCTGATTAAGTTGCTTGACAAATTCGACTGTTAAAGAATAGAGTATGTATGAGAAGTTGTTGATTTCGATTGATGCAATTAACAGGTATCGTCAGACAAAAATCTCAAATCGCAACTTCTTAATTCTCGCAGCTCTGCTTGTTGGCGTTCTCGCCGGATTGGCTGCAGCAATACTGAAGTCGCTCACACATCACATTGAAGAATTCTTGCAGACTGACTTCCAGTGGCGCTACAAGTACTACCTCTATATTTTCTTTCCACTGATAGGTATTTTTCTCTCCGTATTCTATGTACGCAGATTCATTCGCAAGGGGAAATTCGAAGCCGGACTAACGCCAATTCTATATGCGATTTCAAAAAAGTCAAGCAAGATAGAACCCCACAACATCTATTCGCAAATTATAACCGCCGCCATTACGGTTGGTTTTGGCGGCTCTGTAGGTCTGGAATCTCCAATTGTAGCCAGTGGCTCAAGCATTGGATCTTCGATTGGCCGCTTACTTGGTCTGTCTTACCGGGAAACAACCATGCTCTTGGCCTGCGGTGCAGCAGCGGGAATTGCCGGTGCCTTTAATAGCCCGATTGCTGGGATGGTCTTTGCCATCGAGATTCTATTGCCGGAATTCACCATCCCTGCCTTTATCCCATTATTACTTGCATCAGCAACGGCGGCAGTTGTTGCCCGCTTCTTCTACACCGAACAGTTGTTCTTTCTGGTGACCGAAGGTTGGCGGATGAATGCATTAATTTGGTATGTCATCCTAGCTGCGCTGATCGGGTTATTCTCCATTTACTTTAACAAGGCGTATTACGCCATAAAACACTTCTTTGCAAAAATTAATCATCCTTACAAGAAAGTGGTGTTGGGTGGACTGGCCCTTGGAGGCATGGTGTTCTTGTTTCCAACGCTTTATGGAGAAGGTTACATAAGTATCAAACAGTTGTTAAGCGGCCATAACAGTGCGGTGATTAGCAATAGTGTATTTTCTGAATATGGAGGTATTCCCGTTGCAGTGATCCTGTTTACTTTAGCTACGATCTTCGCTAAATCGGTGGCTACCTTGGTCACTCTGAGTGCTGGTGGAAACGGGGGTACTTTTGCACCGAGCCTGATTATGGGCGGACTCATTGGCTTTTTGCTTGCCTACACGGTAAATACGTTGGGGATTGCGGAACTTAACGTTCCCAACTTTATTGTTGCAGGGATGGCAGCTTCCTTAAGCAGCATTATGCATGCCCCTTTAACCGGAATCTTTCTGATTGCTGAAATAACTGGTGGTTACGTATTGATGGTTCCATTGATGATAACTTCCGCAATATCCTACTTTATCAATAGGAGTAGCTATAAGCATTCGATTTATACGAAGCCGCTCGCCGAAAGCGGCGAATTGTTGTCGCTTGAAGATAAAGATACTACGGTGTTAAACATGATGAAACTGCGGCACTTGGTTGAAAAGGATTACTTGGTATTGAACGCTTCTGACACCATAGCATCAAGAATGACTGATATCCTGCAATCAAAAAGAAATCTCTTTCCCGTTGTAGGATCAGATAATAGATTTCAAGGTTTGGTCTATGTGGAGGATGTCCTTAAACAAGCAATAACGAATCCCGAACAGGAAAGTTTAACGGTGCAGGGCCTTATGCAATCCGCACCCAAGGTGCTGTTGCTTACGGATACTCTTCAGTCTGTGCTGGAGAAAATGGAGCAGAAAAATGTCTGGTTATTGCCTGTACTTGATGATCAGGCCCACTTCCTAGGCTTTGTTTCGAAAACCGCTATCTTCAATAAGTATAGGGCTATGTTAAGAAGACAAGCGGATTACTTAAGCTAGTAAGTCATCCGCTTATCTGTTGATTGTTATTCTGTTACTCTTTTCAAGCCAAACTTTTCAATCTTGCTGTATAAGTGACTCCGTTGAATATCGATATCATCAGCTGTTTTAGATACATTCCAGTTGTTCTTCTCCAGCTTAAATTTAATGTATTCTTTTTCAGCGTGGTCCTTGTACTCTTGAAAGTTGCTAAACTGATCAAAGTTAGTTAAGGTTCCTTTACTTGTAACGTGGACTCCGCTGGTTGCTGCTCCTATATTGGTACCACCACCGGGGTTTGCAAATGCAATCACATCATGTTCAGTGATCACTTTGTCACTAAGAATGATCAATCGCTCAATCATGTTGTGCAACTCCCGCACGTTACCAGTCCATGGTAAAGCCTGCAAAGCTGCCATTGCTTCTGGAGCTATGGATTTCACCGGCATACCGTAACCTTTACAGATATCATCTAAAAAGCTCTGGGCAATTTCAGGAATATCTTCTGTACGCTCTGTTAGATTTGGAACATGAATATTGATCACATTCAAGCGATGGTAAAGGTCCATACGGAAATTACCGGCTTCTATTTCCTTAAGTAAATCTTTATTTGTTGCAGCTAGGACACGAACATTAACTTCCTGTTCTTTTTCTCCACCTACACGGGTGATTTTGTGTTCCTGAAGCGCACGCAACACTTTAGCCTGTGCAGATAAGCTCATATCACCAATTTCATCAAGGAAAAGCGTACCGCCATTTGCGAGCTCAAACTTACCTATGCGCTGTTTAACCGCAGAGGTAAAGGAGCCTTTCTCATGACCGAATAATTCGCTTTCAATAAGTTCTGAGGGGATAGCTGCGCAGTTCACTTCAATTAAGGCGCTGTCTGCGCGGTTCGACTTTTCGTGTAACCAACGTGCAACCAGCTCCTTTCCGCTACCATTTGCGCCGGTAATCAACACGCGGGCTTCGGTAGGGGCAACCCGTTCTATCGTTTCTTTGATCTTTGCTATACTGTCTGAGGAGCCAAGAATGTCCCTGGTCTTACTTACCCTGCGTTTTAATACCTTAGTCTCTGTAACCAGGCTTCCACGGTCAAGGGCATTTCTTACTGTGATCAACAAACGGTTTAGATCAGGTGGTTTAGAAATGAAATCGAATGCACCTTTCTTGCTTTCTTCGATGGCAGTTTCTACCGTTCCGTGACCTGAAATCATGATGAAAGGAAGGTCCGGGCTGTGGGCAAGTGCCTGCTCCAAAACTTCCATCCCGTCCATGCGGTTCATTTTGATGTCGCACAACACCAGGTCGAACCGCTTCTTTCTAATCAGTTCTAACCCATCAAGGCCATTATCAATATCATCAACCTCGTAATTTTCATACTCTAAGATTTCGCGTAAGGTGCTTCTAATAGCCCTTTCGTCATCAATAATCAATAATTTTGCCATAGGGAAATTTCGAATTGTTCAGTATTCAGGACACGAATATATTACTTTTATCTTATTCATGTAGAAAAATAAAAAAATGCAAGCCTGTAAGCCGGGTTCTGTTTCCGGAGATCCGGTTTCTACCATTAATCTACTATAAATGTTGCCATTTATCTCTAACGACCTACCCACTAACATCGGACGAGCAGCCCTACATGCGTTAGCCTATTTGGTCTTTCAACTCCCGGGGTTTACCACAATTCCGATCGCCCGGAACTGTCGTGAGCTCTTACCTCACGATTTCAACCTTACCTGTTCAATTAAGCCATCGGCGGTATATTTTCTGCGGCACTTTCCATGATTCAGGCATTCAATCCTGAACCTCTTCCCGTTAGGAAGCGAGATGCTCTATGTTGCCCGGACTTTCCTCCCCGATGAATCGCGGCGGTAGAACAGCTTGCATTTTATACAAAGATAATATATTTACAGTTATTTACACTTTTTAAGGTCGGCAGTTACAGCTTCGGTATTGTACATTCCTTGCTTACTGCCGTTTGAGTTGGTCAGGTAAACAATAATCTGTGCAATATCGATATCGTTCAGATCAGATTGGGCCGGCATCTTCTCAGAGAATTCGCGATTGTTCACGATGATTTTTTCATTAAGGCCGTTTTTGATGATACAGGCAAGTTTATTTTTATTTTTTTTCAGATACCTGGCGTCTGTTAGCGGGGGTATAAGGTTGGCCAGGCCCTCGGCTTTCTGACCATGACAGTTTTGGCATCGTTTTACATACAGATCTCTACCGTTCGCAAAATACATATCCTGTTTGATCTGCTCCGCACTTTGACAGGAGTAGATCATCGTTGTAATCGTAAGCAAAACCAGAGCGGAGAGTATATATCGACGCATACCTTATTTTTTATACTCGGCCAGCAAAGTTGGAATGTCTTTGCCAAGCTTTTCAACAGCTTTTGAATCCGTACCATCGTAAATTCCGCGCATCTTCCTGTCTTTGTCAATCAGGATCAACCAACCCTGATGTACATAACTGCCCTTTTCTGTTGAGTCTTCCTGAACAGCTACCAGGTAGCTTTTTTCAGCAATGGTATAAATATCATTACGCTTGCCGTAGGCAAACTGCCACTTTTTGTCGTCTACGCCGAGCTTGGCAGCATACTTTTTCAGAATATGGGGGGTATCATACTTGTAATCTATGGTATGCGATAGGAACATAACCTCTGGGTTGCCCTTGAAATCTTCATACACTTTCTTCAAGTTCCTATGCATAATCGGGCAAATACTCGGGCAGCTTGTAAAGAAGAAATCCGCAACATAAACTTTGTTCTTAAAAGTGTTGTTGTTAATCTTGACACTGTCTTGGTTCAGGAAAGTAAAATCGGGAATGGTCTGGTACACCGTGTCGATACTGGAGCTACCATCTGCATGCTTGACAATTTTAGTATCCCGGTTTCCATAAATTGGTAGTTTTCTTTCCTTAGTACAAGAGTTGAATACAAGTAAAACGGCACAAAATAAAAGTAGGATACGTAAAGGGAGGTGTCTCATTGCAAAATATATGAATTATTTGTTTGTAAAGTGTTATAAAAGACTGGCAAAGGTACAGTAGATTAAAAATAAAATGTAACGTAGCTGTAATATTCGTACTTTTGCGGCCACATAATTTGAATGGAATGAGTATGAGATATAATGCGGCCATTACTGCTTTGGGTGGTTATGTTCCGGATACGGTGCTTAGCAATAAGGATTTAGAGCACATGGTGGATACCAATAGTGAATGGATAGTTTCCAGGACCGGGATAGAGGAGCGACGCATTGTTAATGATGTAAACCTTGCTACCTCAGATATGGTAACCAAAGCTGTTCAAAATCTACTGGAAAGTGCAAAAATGCAGCCAGAGGAAATAGAGTGTCTTATTGTGTCTACCTCAACGCCTGATTACATCATGGTTTCAACCGCAAGCGTGGTTTGCGACAAAGCCGGTTTAATTAATGCATGGGGGGTAGATTCAAATGCCGCTTGCAGCGGATTCCTTTACGCCTTAACCTTAGGTGCCAGCTTAATTGAAAGCGGTCGCTATAAAAATGTAATTGTAGTTGGTGCGGATCAAAACAGCAGCATTATCAATTATGAAGACAGAAATACATGTATCTTATTTGGAGATGGTGCTGGTGCTGTTTTGCTTGAACAAACTATAGAAGATGTAGGTATTGTAGACAACGTCTTTAAAACAGACGGTACTGGCAGAGAACACCTTATTGTGCTTGCCGGCGGTTCCCAAAATCCTTCCACATTAGACACTGTTAATAATAAACAAAACTTTATTTCACAAAATGGTCGTGTGGTTTTCAAGGCTGCAATTGAAGGCATGTCCGATACCTGCCTCAGCAT
The DNA here is from genome assembly GCA_028287885.1 of Pedobacter sp. Taxonomy (GTDB): domain Bacteria; phylum Bacteroidota; class Bacteroidia; order Sphingobacteriales; family Sphingobacteriaceae; genus Pedobacter. Next base: position 6,006 of record JAQBOT010000200.1, on the reverse strand, counting down.
TTTTGAAAGAAATGAGCTTGAAGCGAAAGACATCACCTGGATGATTCCGCACCAGGCAAACTTACGTATCATCAACGCCGTTGGTGAAAAACTTGGATTGACCGAAGATCAGGTAAAGGTTAACATCCAGCGTTACGGCAATACCACAGCAGGTACCATTCCTTTATGTTTATGGGAGTATAAGAATGACTTCAAACCTGGAGATAACATTCTTTTAACTGCATTTGGTGCCGGTTTCTCCTGGGGTGCAACCTATTTACGCTGGGCTAAACTGAGAGGATAAGCAAACACCAAAGAAATTCTTCACCATGATCTATAGACGCTTAACCTTAGCACTTCTGGCAATCTGTCTTTTCAGTTGTAAACCGAAGTTGGACTATAAAGAGAAAAGAGCTGAAGTTATAAAGTACCATGATGCCGTAATGGCTGATGCAGGTAATGTTGTAGATAAGCAAATTCGTTTAGGCGAGATGCTGAAAAACCTTTCTGCTTTGAAGGCAAAAAACCCTTCCATTGATACGGTGAAAGAAAAAGATTCGATTATTGTGGTACAGGCAAGATTAAACAAAGCTGATGAGGCCATGAACGATTGGATGCATAAGTTTGAGCCGGATGTAACAGGTAAGTCTAATGAACAGGCCATTGCTTACTTTGAATCAGAAAAGTTGAAAATTCAACATGTCGATAGCCTCTTCAAACAGGAAATTAGGCTGGCGGACAGCTATTTAAGCAAGTTCAAGAATTAAGCTACCCTTTTAATGCTTTTCCTCTATCGATCATTTGCTAAATTAGCTGCAAATAATCAATAACATGAAAAAGATCTCTTTACTATTTGTACTCTTATTAACCATAGCGGCTACGAACGCAAACGCTCAAGATATATTCACAGCATGGCCTGGTTTGGGCAACTTCCACGGGGTGATGGCAGCAACATTTCATCCTGCAGAGAAAGGTAACTTTGAACCTGTAAAGCAAAGGAGTGGGGAACTGGTTGATAAAGCAGCTTTGCTTCTAAAATCTGACATTCCAGCAAAATACAACAAACCTGAGCTAAAAGCGGCCTTAGAAGAACTGAGCAAACGCACAACCACCCTTAATGGTTTAATTATGGAGAACGCCAAAGATGAGAAGATTAATAAATCTTTGATCCAGGTTCATGATGCATTTCACAAGATTGTGGGCATTTGTGGCGGGGAAAAATAAAACAAGTTACGAACTGCTTGAAGTTCATAAAAGTAAAAGGGCCTGATCGTAAAAGAACAGGCCCTTTTTTGCATCCAATTGCTAGGACAACAATTGCGATTATAAAGTTGGTGTTACTTGCCTGCGCTTGCCGGACCTTTCCAGTTGTATTCTTTAGGAGCTTCAGCATTCAAAAGATTTTTCACGAAGTAATCCCACCGGCGGCGCATCATATAAGGACCGTAGGCTCCGTAACCATGCGGGCTATTTGGAAAGACCACAAGGTCAAAGTTTTTGTTTGCCTTAATCAGAGCATCCACCACCAACATTGTATTTGAAGGCGGAACATTGTCGTCCATCATTCCGTGTGCCAGCATCAGTTTCCCTTTCAGGTTCTTTGCATAGTTTTGATTTGCTTGTACCTCATAATTGGAGTTTGCTACCAAGCCATCGTATCGCTCCGCCCAATCATCTTCATAATTTCTGTTCTCGTGATTTCCTGATTCTGAGATGCCTACCTTAAAGAAGTCTGGGTAGCGGAACATTGCTGCTGCAGTGGCAAAGCCACCGCCAGAATGCCCCCAGATGCCAACACGTGTGGTATCAATCGGGTACTTCAAAGCGAGCTGCCTGATTGCAGTGATTTGATCCGGAAGTGTATTGGTTGACATATCACCGTAGCTCATGTCATGGAAGCTTTTCGAGCGAAGTGGATTGCTTGTACCTTCAATTGCCACTACAATGAAACCCAACTCGGCAAGGGCCTGGTTGTCGCCTCTTGAAGCTGAAAACGACCAGCTGCCAACGCTGCCACCTTGTGGACCGGGATAAATATAATCTACAACAGGATATCTCTTTTTTGGATCCATCTTCGTTGGTGTAAATACCAGTCCATAGATATCCGTCTTGTCGTCATGCGCCTTCAAAGCAACTGGTATTGGCGCTTTCCAACCCTTGGCAATCAACTTGGAAACATCGGCTTTTTCAAGCGTATTGATCAATGTGCCATTCATATTTCGCAACACAGAAATAGGTGCTACATTAGGTTTTGAGTAGCTGTCTACAAAGTAGTTTCCAGAAGGAGAAATAGAGATCTGGTGATTTCCTTCCTCAGGACTTAGTGAACTCAGGTTCTTGCCATCAAATCCAATTTTATACAAATGGGAGAAGTAGGGGTTGCCTGCTTCGCGGCCCCCGGCCAGGAAATAAAGTACCCTGTTCTTTTCATCAACCTTTAGAAGCTGGGTAACAACCCAGTCACCTTTGGTAATCTGGTTTTTCAATTTTCCTGTCACCGCATCGTACAGATACAAATGCCCCCAGTTGTCGCGCTCAGAATACCAGATGACCTCTTTTGATTTCGGCAAGTACCTCCAGTTTATTGCGCCTTGTCCCGATTCATATTGCGTAGGCACACGCTCTTCGAACACTTCTCTAACTTTTCCTGTGGCAGCATCAGCAATTCGGAATCGCTCTTGCTTGTGGTCGCGCGAAGTCGAAAGAAAGGCCAATTCTGAGCCATCAGCTTTCCAATCTACATCATCAAAGGTTCCACTGCTTGAAATATCATCACTTAATGAAGCCCGGTGGGGATCAGCGGCCACTTGCAGCCTGATTACTTTAGGTTCCTCCACATTAACGATCACCCGTTGGATGGTAACAATGTCTTTATCTCCAGGAAGCGGGTATTTCCATGCTTGTAAAGTTGGCTTACCAACGTTTGTACTCACAAGATACATGTCACTAACATTTCGTTGGTCCTGTTGAAAAGTGGCTATCTTCTTTGAATCTGGCGACCAACGTAGAATCGGGCCCTCACTGTGTTTCCAACCTGCATTATCTGTAGCATAGCCAAAGTCTTTAATTCCATCTGTCGTAAGCTGCGTCTCTTTCTTGCTTTCAAGGTCGCGTACCCAAAGATTGTAGTCGCGGATGAAAGCGGCAGATTTGCCATCAGGCGACAAGACTTCCAAGTTACCTCTTTTTAAAACGGGCTTTACTGCCGAGTTATCAAAATCTGTATTGCCTGTGTCTTTAGTTAACTGCTGACTCTTAAGGTCATATGCATACCGCTGTCCTTTTACAAGGAAAGATATTGTTGATCCATCAGCCGAATAATTGAGGGTTTGAAATGGCAACGGGTCGCCCGTATAGCTTGTGCCGCTTATTCTCGACAAGTCGGCAGCAAGTTTTGCTTGGTCGAATGCCGGCGTCCGGCTGTTTTTAATTGGGTCGACCAGGAAGAAAGTTTTGCCAGAGCCGGAATTTGACAAGTACCAAAAGCGATCAGTACCTACCCAGTTTGGCCGAACAGCGCCGTGTTCTACAAGTGGTTCCGTATTGTAACTTAAAAAGCTTTCGGCATGTTCATAGTCTTTAGCAGTTAACGAACCGCTTTGCTGCGCGTTTGCCGACAAGGCAAGGCTGAAAGCGGATGCGAATAGTAGGTATCTTTTCATAAAAAATTAGCTTGTATCATCACTGTAAACAATACAATGGCAATATATTAGATTATTAGTTTAACGCTTTTGTTAAGCAGGTAAAATGATCTTTACAGTCCAGGCGCGTCCCCAGCTTTGTTTTGCTGCCAGTGTAATGATGCCTTCCTTGTCGCGCAGGTGCTGGTTGTGATTTGTACCGTCAGCAATACCGCACCAAGGCTCCAGGCAAATGAAGTCGGCGTCTTTCGCAGCCCAAATTCCAAAGTAGGGAAAACCTTCAAAACTAAATTCTAAGCCAGTCTGGTTAACTTTGTTTGTTAATGTAATTTTGTCACTTTTCAATGATTTAAAAACCAAGGCATCCTTATAGAACAGTTCATGTTTTAACGTAAGTTTCTGGTTCTCCAACGGAAGTACTATGGTTTCATCTGATATGAGGTTGTTTACAACCTTGTGGTAACGCAATTCAGATTCAGCATTAAATGTAAGTTGGTAGTCTGAGTATTTGCTGCCGTTAACAGGTGTTGCAAAGGCCGGATGTCCACCTATCGAAAACAGCATGTCCTGATCTCCAGGATTCAAAACTTCATAGCTACAGGTCAAGCTATATTCAGATAGGGTGTACCGCAAGCTAAGTTGAAAGGCAAAGGGATAAAGTGCCAAGGTCTCTTCAGATTGCCTCAACGTAAAAACAACTTCTGTCGCGTTTACTGGCTCAACCTCGAACTCGAGTTCACGGGCAAAGCCGTGGCGTGGAAGTTCATAGCTAATCTCCTTATAAATATATTTGTTTTCTTTAAGGGCACCTACGATTGGGAAAAGCACCGGGCTATGTTTCGCCCAGATCTTCGGATCGGCTGCCCAGATGTACTCGGTATTACTAAATTTGCTCTTTAATGATTGCAGTTCGGCGCCTCTGGCACTAAACGAGGCAATTAGATTTTCATTTTCCAGGATGATCATAGCTTTGTATTTATTTCCTCATTTTGCATTTCAGCCTCTTCAATTTTTTCAGGAAGCCTCATTTCACTGTTCTTTGTTTCCGTGGGATAGTGTACATGCACATCCTGTTGAGGGAAAGGAATTTCGATTCCCTCCTTGTTAAATGTATCGTAAACAGCCATAAGTACCTCACTCTTTATACTCAGCCAGTTGCCAAGCTCGGCTACCCAAAACATGACCTTGAAGTCTACAGAACTGGCGTTGAAATGATGAACAAGTACCTGTGGTGCCGGATCATTCAGCACATCCTCCCGGCCTTGAATGGCTTTACTCAAAATTTCCATTACCCTGTTAAGGTCTGTGCCGTAGGCTACACCGATGATCACATCTACACGGCGATGTTTGTCAGACAATGTCCAGTTCACTAAGTGTTGTGAAAGCAGATCACCATTGGGGATAATTAATTCAGAGCCATCTCCAGTGGCGATCTTGCTTGCCCGAATACCCATTGACTTTACCGTACCGGTTCTGTTACCCACCTCAATTAAATCGCCGATCTGTACCGGGCGTTCAATAGCTAGAATCACACCCGACACAAGGTTGTTCACAATGGTTTGTAGTCCGAAACCAATACCAACACTCAATGCACCTAAGATGATGGTTATGCGTTCAACTGGAATGCCTGAAGCCGCAACTGCCAGCACGAAACCTACCGAAAAAATACCGAGTTTAACAAGCAGAATGGAGGAGCTTAGATTGTTCTTCCGCGTCTGAGATGTCGAATGGTAGTCCGCAAATTCAAAGAAATAGCTTATTGCTCTGCTAATCAGGGAAGCAACATAAATTATGATCATGAATATGATTAAGCTGCCAAATGTGAATGTTGTATCGCCGATCTTTCTTGGATGCGTTAGAATCTGCCCCAATATGTCGTATACAGAATCAAGAATGTTCAGGTTACCTGCAAATAAGATCAACCATAGAACAAGCGCAGCAACATTCAATGCCGTTTTAAAGCGCGTTTGGAGTGCAGCAAAATCGAAATAGGTAGATACGTTGTCATTTTCCTTACTGGCTTCCAGTTGTAGAAAAATGGCTTCCATAATAATCCTTACAAATACAACCAGCGTAAGTGCCTGCCATAGTCCGAACAAAGAGGTAACAAGCAGGATCTTCGCCAAACTAAACCGGCCGAACAGGTTAACGATCACTGAAAGCGATTGTACAACTATAAAGGTTTTAACAAGCAGACTGGCTTTCTCCGGATAGTTTTCTCGATCTTTTTGGACGGTTTTTAATATGAAGTATCCAGTAATCGCTCCAACAAGACCTAATATAAACACCACAATCCGGTCTGTATAGGAGGCAAGAGTAAACAAGTTGCTGATGCCGGTAACAATGGAGAGGACCAGGAGAATAATCCAAAATCTAAATAGCTTTT
>JAQBOT010000193.1 GCA_028287885.1 Pedobacter sp. | reverse complement strand
GCCTGGTTAACTAATAACCCATATACCCTTACGTTGAAATAGCTCATTGATCGAAGTGTTTTTGATTTTTCGTGACATTCTCCAGGTTCCAGCGAATTTCAGCCTTAAACGCCTCTTGCCTTACAGGACAAGGTTCTACCCTGCAGTAATTGCAGCAGGCCGGCAAACATGGATCTGCATGGATAAAAAGCTCGGAGGTATGTGATACTTTAGCATTAATCAGCTGATCTATCTCCGAAATCTCCCGGTGCACCCGGTTCAAATCGTAATAGTAAGGAAAGGTCACGTGGCAATCGATATGTACATCGGCACCATATTGCTGGGCACGCAAGTTATGAACATCGATCCATGGCACTTCACGATGTTCCTGCAGCACATCAATGATACTTTTTACAAGCTCCGTATTACTTTCATCCATCAGTCCGCCTACAGACCTTCGTGTTAACTTATAAGCCGTAAACATAATGTATAAGCCAAACAAAATTGAAATTACGCTGTCGAGCCAATACAGTTGTGACAGGTAAATAATAATCATACCGATGACGAGCCCTGTACTTGTAACCGCATCAGACATCAGGTGTTTGCCGTCGGCTTCGAGTGTGATTGAACGGTGCTTTTTTCCAGTATTGATCAGGTAAAAAGCGACGATCAAATTTATTACACCTGTAACGCCAATGATAATTGCACCTTCAAATAGCTTAGTTATTACTATAGGAAAGAACAGGTTATATACTGATTTAAAGATAATTACAATACCGGCAATTCCTATGAGACAACCTTCCAGGAAGGCGGAAAAGAATTCAACTTTACCATGCCCGTAGGGATGATTCTTATCTTTGGGCCTTGTGGTTAAATAGATGCTATAGAAGGCAAATGAACTTGCCAGAACATTGACTATGCTTTCAGCAGCATCCGTTAGAACAGCATTTGAGTGCGTTAAAAGATAAGCAGCGAATTTCGCGAGCATGAGTAAAATGCTAACGCATAGCGACACTAAGATTGCTTTTTTCTTGGGTTGCAAGGGGGTTAAATTAGTCGACAAAAGTACTTGATTAACGACGATATTACATTAAAAAGTATTTTTTTCATCCCCCTCTCACCAGAGTTTTTATATTTGCTTCCTTACAAACAATATCAATGAGCTATCTATCAAACAGAATCAATAACCTATCAGAGTCTCAGACCATAAAAATGGCCAAACTTGGGCGTGAACTTGCCGCTAAAGGCATAGATGTAATCAACCTTAGTTTTGGCGAGCCGGATTTCAATACCCCGAATGATGTTAAAGAAGCCGCCAAAAAGGCGATTGACGAAAATTACTCTTACTACACGCCGGTTTCAGGGTACCCTGAGTTAAGAAAAGCTATCGCGGAAAAGCTGAAAAGAGAGAATAATCTAGACTATACCTTTGATCAGATTGTAGTTTCTACCGGTGCTAAGCAGTCTCTTGCAAATGGTGTCATGTGTTTGGTTAATCCAGGTGACGAGGTTATTGTACCAACGCCATATTGGGTTTCCTATTCGGAAATGATCAAGCTTGCTGAAGGCGAAAGTGTGTTTATTGATGCTACTGTTGAAACCGAGTTCAAGATAACAGCTGCACAATTGGAAGCGGCGATTACGCCGAAATCAAAGCTGTTTATGTTTTCGTCGCCCTGCAATCCAACAGGATCTGTATACACCCATGAAGAACTTGCGTCATTGGTGGAGGTTTTCGAGCGCTATCCAAACATATATATTATCTCTGATGAGATTTACGAGCACATAAACTTTGTAGATAAACATGCCTCCATTGCTTCTTTTGACTCGATTAAAGACCGTGTTATCCTGATCAATGGTTTTTCAAAAGCCTATTCTATGACGGGCTGGCGCGTTGGATATATGGCAGCAAACAAAGAGATTGCAAATGCCTGCGATAAATTGCAGGGACAAATCACCTCGGGAACCAGTTCCATCTCACAGCGTGCGGCACTTGCAGCTTACCAAAGTGGACTGGAGACGGTACATCAAATGAGAGACGAGTTCAGAAAGCGAAGAGATATCGTTTATAAGCTACTAAACGAAATCCCTGATGTAAAAGTTAACCTACCGGAAGGTGCTTTCTACTTCTTTCCTGAGGTTAAAGCATACTTCAACAAGAGTTTCAACGGAACACCGATCACAACTGCAGAAGAACTTTGCCTTTACTTATTGAATGAAGCGAATGTTTCTACCGTAACTGGCGAAGCTTTTGGAAATGCGGATTGTATAAGGATTTCCTATGCAGCAGCAGAAAATGAACTAATAGAAGCAGTTTCGAGAATTAAAACAGCATTAGCCAAGTTAGTATAGAAACAACAGCTGTTTAATATGATGTAAAGTAGAAGGCTGGTCAGCGTATTGATCAGCCTTTTACATTCACTGACATTTGTTTTAGCGCTATTTGTACCATTAATGCCAAAATGTTCCTGCTAAGCCTAAAACAGTCCCAAGCCAGAGCGCGACCATATAGCCAAAAACACCTACAACAATAGCTAAAGTTTTTATCCAACCGCCTCTATAACTCAAATAATCCATAGCATAAAAAAATGCACCTCCACATGCACCGGCACAGGGTGTGATCACCAAAGGTCTGAGCATCCAGAACTTCCCCCAGGCGGGATCGCCTGCTGGTGCAGAAATTAGAAATGCGGAGATTACAACAAATGCTATGGCTGCGCCAAACAGCATTCGTTTGCCCAGTTTTGCCGAATTAATCGGCTCTCTGGTTAAATTGTTACTTTGTGTCATGTCGGTCAGTATTAATTGTGAACAATGAATTTACTTTGTATTTCAAAGCTAATTAAAAGTACTTTGTATTCCAAAGCATTTTAGATAATATTTATTTAGATTAATACACATTTTGAGTGGCCATAAGAATCCAGATAATGAAAAAAGGCTGTTCCATCACGAATGAGGAAACAGCCTTTTACATCTACACAGAAAGTTAATTAAGACCGTATTGCTTCCACCGGATCGAGTCGGGAGGCGGAAAACGCAGGCCAAAATCCTGAGATTGCTCCAATAATGACTGATATGCTAACCCCCATAATGATATTGTTGATGTCAAGTACAATTTTTACGTCAACAATATAGGTGAAGACGAGCGTAATGCCATAAACGAGTATAAGCCCAAGAGCCCCACCCATCAGGCAGAGTGCAACAGCCTCAAACATAAATTGCAATAAGATAAAGTAATTTTTTGCGCCGAGAGATTTTTGAATTCCGATAATGTTCGTGCGTTCTTTAACAGAGACAAACATAATGTTTGCGATTCCGAAGCCACCGACAAGGATTGAAAAGCCTCCAATAACCCAGCCTGCGATGTTTACCATTTTAAACATGATGTCAAGCTGATTAGACAACATGGTGGTCTGGTTCAACGAGAAATCATCTTCAGCTCCAGGTCTTGTACGCCTGATCGACCTCATGGCCCCATGCAGCTCACTCTCCACTTCGTCCAAGGCGATGGTTTCTTTACCGCGAACTGTGATCTGCGGCCCATACTGTTCGTTTTGCACATCAAACAACGCCTTAGCAAAGTTTAAGGGTAAAACAATGTTATTATCCTGCGACATTCCAAGCATGTCGTCCCCTTCTTTTTTAAACACACCAACAACCGTGAGTCGCCGGCCCATCACTTTCACCTGCTTTCCTAAAGCGGGTTGTCCATCAAACAGTCCATTCGCAACTTCTGCACCCAGAAGAACCACAGGTGCACCAGACTTACCTTCGTTTTCTGTGAAATATCTTCCCTCCTGGAAGTCGAGCGTCCAAGTTTTATTGTAATCCTGAGAGACGGCACACAAAGTCACGCCTTCTACAGAACTACTTCTGTATTTAACCGTTCTACTTTGGGCATAAGCCTCGAAAGAAATCCCATCTGCGTTTTCCAACCTATCTTTAAGCTGCTGATAGTCCCGTAATGAAGGTTCAGGTCTATTGATATACTTCCACCATGGGAAATCGCCACCGAAGATCCATGGCCATTTTTGAACAAACAGCGTATTTGAGCCTAGTTTATCAACGCTAGACTGAAGCTTATTCCGGAGTGTATCAACTGCAGAGAAAACGGATATAATTGTAAAAATACCGATCGTAATGCCCAGCAAAGAGAGCATTGTCCTTAGTTTATTTTGTCTCAGTGCATCAGCTGCAAACCTGAAACTCTCCCCTATAAGTCTGAATATGATCATAATTGTAAGTAAGACTAAAGATACCTGAAAACGTTACATGGTTTGGCAATATAAATGAGTTATAAATGGTAACGCAGAGCTGCCTTGTGACAGGTTAAAAACAAATAAATTCTAATGAAATTTATTTCGTAAATTTGCGCCTTTAATTAGTACATCAAAAAATATGAAGTTATCTCAATTTAAGTTTAATTTACCAGAATCATTGCTAGCCAGTACTCCGTCTGACCAAAGAGACGAAGCACGTTTAATGGTTTTACATAAAGATAGTGGTAAAATTGAACACAAAATATTTAAGGATGTTTTAGAGTATTTTGATGATCAGGATGTAATGATCTTAAACAACACTAAAGTTTTCCCTGCCAGATTGTATGGTAATAAGGAAAAAACTGGTGCAACGATTGAAGTGTTTTTGCTACGCGAGTTGAACAAAGAGCTGAAGTTGTGGGATGTTTTAGTTGATCCAGCACGTAAGATCCGCGTAGGAAACAAATTGTATTTCGGCGATGACGATCTTTTGGTTGCAGAAGTTGTAGACAATACAACATCACGTGGTCGTACCATTCGCTTCCTTTTTGACGGAACGGACGAAGAATTCAGAAAGAACATCGAGATCCTTGGAGAAACGCCGCTTCCAAAATATATAAAACGTAAAGCTACGGCTCAGGATAAAGAACGTTACCAGACCATATACGCAAAAAATGAAGGCGCTGTAGCTGCCCCAACGGCAGGCTTGCACTTTAGTCGCGAGCTGATGAAGCGCCTTGAGCTAAAAGGTATCAACTTTGCTGAAGTTACTTTACATATTGGACTTGGAACTTTTAGATCTGTTGAAGTAGAAGATCTTACTAAACATAAGATGGATTCAGAGCAGTTCATTATCAACCAAAAGGACGCTGACATCGTAAATCAGGCATTAGAAAAAAAGAAAAGGATTTGTGCCGTTGGTACAACATCAATGCGGGCCATCGAATCTGCGGTATCATCAGGAAGAATGCTAAAGGCAGCTAATGACTGGACCAGTAAGTTTATCTTCCCTCCATACGAGTTTAGTATTGCAAATTCAATGATTACCAACTTTCATACGCCAGAGTCCACCCTTCTTATGATGGTAAGTGCTTTTGGAGGTTATGATTATGTAAGAAACGCATATGAAGTAGCACTTAAAGAGAAATATCGCTTTTACAGCTATGGAGATGCGATGTTAATTATCTAATTACATACAAAATCTAGAAATAGGAGATCTTAACCATTGGTTTAATCTCCTATTTTTGTTTAGAGGATATTCGATAAATGAAATATTACGCCATTATTGTTGCAGGAGGATCAGGTAGCCGTATGGAAAGCTCCTCGCCCAAGCAGTTTTTGTTGCTTGAGGGCAAGCCTGTTCTTATGCATACGCTGCAAGCCTTTTATGCCTGCTGCCTTCAGCCTGAACTCATTCTCGTGCTCAACATTCATCATCAGCAAACCTGGGAGCATTTGTGTCAACAACATGATTTTACGATTCCGCACCGGGTGGTTAGCGGCGGTAATGAGCGATTTTTCTCCGTTAAGAACGGTTTGGCGGACATAAAAGGAGAAGCAATTGTTGCAATTCATGATGCAGTACGACCGCTGGTATCAACCAAACTAATCCTAAGTTGCTTTCAGAACGCAGAAGAAAACGGGAATGCTGTGGTTGGAATTACACCAACTGACTCAGTAAGAAGAATTATTTCTGAAGAAAAAACAGAAGCTTTGGATAGGAATAAACTGGTCCTCATCCAAACGCCACAAACGTTTCGTATAGAGCAACTTAAGAAAGCGTACCTCCAGCCCTTTAGAAACGAGTTTACTGACGATGCATCGGTTGTTGAACGCGCAGGTTATCCCGTTCATGTCATCAATGGAGAAAGGGAAAATATAAAAATTACGTATAAGGAAGATCTGGTCCTTGCATCGCTTTTCTTACAAAAAAAGGCTTCTGAGTGATTTCAGAAGCCTTGTTGTTTATACTAAGCAGCTCGGTTGATTAATTTTAAAATGATTGCAATGACCGCGATTACTAGTAAGATGTGGATCAAGCCACCTACATCACCAAAGCCGTGAAAGAAAAAGCCAATAATCCATAGTATTATTAATACTACAGCAACCAGATAAAGTAAATTTCCCATAATTGTAAATTTTAGATTAAGTTGATAATTTTGTTTTTGCAGAGTAAAAGAACTCTCATGACATTTCATAAACAATCTTCGTTCCAAAAAAAAAGCCCCGCAATGCGGGGCTTTTTTTTGGTTTGTATTTTAATACTCGTCTTCGTTAAAGAAGAAGTCGTCTTTTGTAGGATAATCCGGCCAAATCTCTTCGATGGTTTCATAAGGTTCACCATCATCTTCTAAGGCTTGTAAATTTTCAATCACCTCAACTGGTGCGCCAGATCTGATTCCGTAGTCAATTAATTCGTCTTTTGTTGCAGGCCATGGAGCGTCTTCCAAATGCGATGCGAGTTCTAATGTCCAATACATATGTTTAAATTAGTTATCCAATTTTATTCCCGCAAAAGTATAATAAAATACTTCATGGAAACAAACTATTTGTTATAAAAATTAAATCCTTGGTAGCCAGGTGTTTTCCTCTGTTTTGGCATCAAAGTTTAGTTTTCTAGCCAAAACAAATAAATAATCGCTTAAACGGTTTAGATAAACGGTCATATTTTCGTCAACATAGCTCTCTGTAGCCAAATGAACGGTAATCCGCTCTGCTCTTCGGCATACGCAGCGGGCTATATGACAATAAGAAACTACCGTATTTCCGCCGGGTAGAATGAAGTGTCTAAGCTCTGGCAAAACTTCATTCATGGCGTCCATCTCGCTTTCAAGCAGCAGCACGTCTTCAGGCTTAAGATCTGGAATCTTCATTCTCGAAGTTTCTGGATCAGCCGCAAGCGAGGCCCCTACTGTGAAGAGACGATCCTGTATTTCTTTCAGGATTGTCTGTTGATGTGTACTAATATCCTGACACATAATTAGGCCAATATACGAGTTTAGCTCGTCAACCGTGCCGTAAGCTTCGATGCGAAGGTGATATTTAGGCACCCGGGTACCGCCGATCAGTGATGTCGATCCCTTGTCGCCGGTCCTTGTATATATTTTCATTTTATCCAATTTTTTCGAAGTCGTCACCGGCTTCTTCCAGTTTGCTTAAGCGTGGCGATACAGTTTTGATATCTGGATTCAGATAATCATTCTCGATCAAGCCGTCCCGCATACGTACGATCCGGTGGGCATGTTGGGCGATATCCTCTTCGTGAGTTACCAATATGATTGTGTTTCCTTTGCTGTGGATCTCTTCCAAAAGCCCCATAATCTCAATAGAAGTCTTGGTATCTAAGTTTCCTGTAGGCTCATCGGCAAGAATGATCGAAGGATTGTTGATAAGCGCTCTGGCTACTGCTACCCGCTGACGCTGTCCACCCGACAACTCATTTGGCTTGTGGGTTACCCGATTTCCCAATCCAACATTCTCCAATGCTTGTCTTGCTCTTGTTTCACGCTCAGCTTTATTTGCACCGGCATAGATCAATGGCAGGGCAACATTATCTAAAGCGGTTGATCTTGGCAGCAAGTTGAACGTTTGGAAAACAAAGCCAATTTCCTGGTTGCGGACTTCGGCAAGGTCATTATCAGTCATGTGACTAACATTTATGCCATTCAAAATATAATCTCCCTTGCTGGGCGTATCTAGACAGCCCAGTATGTTCATTAAAGTTGACTTTCCAGATCCTGATGGGCCCATTAATGCAACAAACTCACCTTTATGTATATCTAAGGTTACCGACTTTAGCGCGTGGATAACTTCTGCGCCGATGACGTATTTACGGCCGATATCTTTGATATTGATTAATGGGTTTTCCATGGGCATAATTCTGGTTTTTGTTTAAGACACCGGCTGCATGCCTAATGTTACAGCATTGCTCACTTTTCTATAATCTTTGGCACCAGGAAAAACCTTTCATTTCGAAGTGCAGCGTTCCCCAATCCTTGGTCAAGGTCCAATTGATTCTTAACCTCATCTTCCCGCCAAACATTTACTTCCTCATTCATGTACACCAATGGCTCAACTGTAGTCGTATCCAGTTCATTAAGCTGTTCCATAAAAGTAAGGATCTTACTCATTTCCTGGATCAAGCCAGGAACTTCTTCTTCCTTAATATCAATTCTAGCTAAATCTGCAACTTTATAGATCGTGTCCTTACTTATATTCATTTGTACGCCAATTTACTTTCGATTAATTTGAAGACTTCATCTTTTAATAGCGCGTCATCCCCGACCAATAAACTTTGTGTAAAGATAGGCTTATGGATGTAAATATCACAGCGCCCTGGGCGGCTTCCAGTATTACTTCCGTCATCCCACATTAACTTCCAGGCATTTGTAATGCTTACCGGTACAATCGGAATGTTGTTCTCTATTGCAAGTCGGAAAGGTCCATTTTTAAATTCCATTAACCTCGGTGGATACTGATGATCGCTGATTCCTCCCTCGGGAAAAATGATCAGGCTCATGCCTGCTTTAAGATTGTGTCCAGCCTTGCTAAATGCACGAAATGCAGAGATCCGGCTATCCCTATTAACAGGAATATCTATGGACCGGAAAAAAAACTTTAGTATGGGGTGCTTCAGCAGTTCATCTTTGCCCATAAAATGGAAGTTGCGTTTAGCCAACACACACATGATCATGATGTCTAAGTTGGAGGTATGATTGGCGCAATAGATATAGGTTTGATTTTCTTGAAGCGGAGTTTCATAAGCAAAATTGTAGGAAATACCACTTAGCAGGCTGGATAAGCGACTATGTAAGATCCTCAGGGTATTTAAATATCCATACCATTTTTCATTTGATGCAGCGAGGTACAGGAAAGGATAAAATAAAACCGACAACAACAGCAATATGAATAAGTAATAGCTCCTGTGAAGCTGACGTAAGCGTTTGATCATCTGCCCAAAAATATAAAAAACTTGTTTAGCGACCCGCTCTTTTGTTTGGGTGTAGGTTGGTTAAAACAATTCAGCAGTTGGTTTGGACACGATAAACATTGACTTGCAATTTGTGCAGGATTCGCATAGGTATCGCTTGGGCATTCCTAGGGTGTTTGTAGGGCTTGGGGCCCTAGCAAGGCCCTAGAAGAGCCCTACAAAACCCCTAGAGGAGCCCCATAAGTGTGCAAGCGACTTACAACTGTCTTATGCTGCTTTTCCTTGTATTTTGTAGGTATTATCGTTTAAACGAGAGACAAGATATTATTGAAATAAGTTTACAATTCAGATCTGCATTCCTGGATTTCCTTTACACCTGAATTAAAATGAGCAGTTTCGGGTAAAATCGTAATAAATATGAAATCCGGTTGTCCTTTTTTGCTAATTTCGGCCTCATGAAAGAAACCGTAGTTAGCGGCATTCGCCCAACTGGCAAATTACATTTAGGAAACTATTTTGGTGCTGTAAGCAATTTCATCAAGATGCAGCATGAATACAACTGCTACTTTTTTATTGCTGATTTACATTCTTTAACCACGCATCCCACGCCTTCCGATCTGCACGGTTACGTAAAGCACGTGCTCGTAGAATACCTTGCTTGCGGAATCAATCCGGAAGAAACAACCATATATGTACAATCTGATGTTCCGGAAGTTGCAGAGCTCTACTTGTATTTGAACATGAATGCATACATGGGTGAACTGGAAAGAAGCACCTCATTTAAAGATAAAGTGAGGTCGCAGCCAGATAATGTTAACGCCGGCTTATTGACCTATCCATCATTGATGGCCGCAGACATCTTAATTCACAAAGCAACCAAAGTACCTGTAGGGAAAGACCAGGAGCAACATTTGGAAATGACCCGGACTTTTGGTAATCGCTTCAATCGTTTATATAATGCTGATTACTTCCCTGAGCCTTACGCCTTTAACTATTCCTCAAATCTGGTTAAAGTGCCCGGACTTGATGGAAAAGGAAAAATGGGAAAATCTGAGGGAGATGCGAACTGTATCTATTTATCAGACAGCCCGGAGATCATCCGCAAGAAAGTATCCAGAGCGGTAACCGATGCTGGACCAACTTCAGACAATCAAGAGAAGCCTGAAGCCATTCAGAATCTCTTCGAATTGATGAAGATTGTATCCTTGCCAGATACAGTAAACCACTTTGACGAGCTGTATAACCGTCAAGCCATCCGTTACGGTGATTTTAAGAAGCAATTGGCAGAGGATATGATAATTTTCAACACCCCTATTCGGGAGAGAATCGAAGACATTGCAAAAGACACCTCCTATTTGCGCCAAGTAGCAAAGCATGGTGCCCTGAAAGCAAGAGAAAGTGCACAGAAAACAATTCGCGAAGTACGTGAACTGATCGGCTTTAAGCCTTTTTAATTCCAGCTAACTTTATAATTCTCAATACGATTCTTCAAAACATTACATATGCACATCGCAATAGTCGGTAACATAGGTGCCGGAAAAACAACTTTAACAAGTCTACTTGCTAAAAACTATGGCTGGGAACCCTTGTATGAGGCCGTCGAGAACAATCCCTACCTGGAAGATTTTTATAGCGACATGAAGCGCTGGAGTTTTAACCTCCAGATCTACTTTTTGAATAGTCGTTTTGAACAGATCGTAGAAATCCAAAACTTTAACCGGAACGTGATACAAGACAGAACAATTTATGAAGATGCATACATTTTTGCGGAAAACCTTCATGAAATGGGCTTAATGACCAGCAGAGACCACGACAATTACCGAGCAATTTTTCAGAACATCACTTCATTCATAAAGCCACCCGATTTACTGGTTTATTTAAGAGCTTCCGTGCCAACACTGGTAAACAACATTCAGCGTCGTGGCCGGGAATATGAAGCCAGCATCAGAATTGATTATCTTGCGAAACTGAATGAAAAATATGAAACCTGGATCAAAGGCTACAACCAGGGAAAGTTGTTGATCTTAGATAAGGATAAGCTTGATTTTAGCAATAATCCAGAAGATCTCGGAACTGTAATACAGGCAATTGAAGCAGAAATTCACGGACTTTTTTAACCGCCATCAAATGAAAACCCTTGGGATCATACCAGCCAGATATGCGTCAACTCGGTTCCCTGGGAAGCCGCTTGTAGACATCAATGGTAAAAGTATGATCCAAAGGGTCTATGAACAAGCCTCGAAATGTGCTAAGCTTGACCAGGTTATTGTTGCAACCGATGACGTACGTATTGCCGATGAGGTGATCCGCTTTGGAGGTCGTTTTCAATATACAAGTACTACACATCAAAGCGGAACAGACCGTTGTGCAGAAGCCGCTAAGATGCACCCTGATTTTGATATTATTATTAATATCCAGGGAGACGAGCCCTTCATTGATCCGGAGCAGATTGATTTATTGATTTCCTGCTTCGATGACCCCCAAGTACAGCTCGCAACCTTGATCAAAGAAATCTATTCGGAGGCAGAATTGTTTAACCAGAACCAACCCAAGGTGGTGGTAAACGCGATGCAACAAGCAATTTATTTTAGTCGGGAAACCATTCCATTTCTGCGCGGCCTGGACAAAACATCCTGGTTGAAAGCCCATCAGTTCTACAAGCACATCGGCATATATGGTTATTCAAGAGCGGCCTTATTGGAGATAACTAGGCTTGCCCCTTCTTTACTGGAAAAAGCCGAAAGCCTGGAACAGCTGCGCTGGATAGAGAATGGGTTTAAAATCCACACTGCAGTCACGTCAATCGAAACTCTCGCGATTGATACGCCCGAAGATCTGAAGAAAATCCTTCCGGCTGAGGATAATTAATTTTCTATATTTAGGATTTATTACACTCTGCATGAAAAGACTTTTTACCTTAATAAGCATTACTGCCCTACTTTTATTAGCCTGCACAATTAATTCCAGAAATGATAAGCGTATAAGCACTTTGAAT
>JAQBOT010000322.1 GCA_028287885.1 Pedobacter sp. | reverse complement strand
ACTTTGTTCCCTAACCTGGATGATTCAAAGATGGTCTTAAAGATCGTTTGGTCATCCTCAAAGGTCAATGCCTCAACCTCCGCCTTCATGCCTGCTCTCGCAACCTTTAACTCTGAATTTTCCTTTTCCAATTGTGATATTCTGCTTAATAAATTTTGGTTGCTATCCATAAATGGGAATATTGTCAGCTTTTTTGGCTTTGGGAAATGAGTGCATAATCAATGTGGATTAACACAATCAATATTCGATATGTTTTATTTTGGAGTAAAATACAACGTTAAGCCTACATACAATTGCTGAGTAATTACCTCATCTATTAGTTTCTGGAGTTTATCGACGCACATTGGCTATCCGTCGAGCTTAGTTTTTTATTCACTTATAAAAACGCTGTTTTGTAACAACGTCTTGTCACAAGGTGACAGGAAGTATTTGGTTAGTTGTTTTATTGGGCAACGATGCGTCCTGAGGTAAGATACAGGGCGCATTTCTTTGTCAAAGGTTAAAACGCACGTCGGAATGCATAATTTAGCACTCTAACTCGTATGTTTCGATGCGGCACCACTTAGATTCTCCCTGTCGGAAGTATTCTTATCTTTGCTATGCCCATTTTTTTCATGAAAAGACTTCTTATCCTTATCCTTTCGACGCTTTCATTTACTGCCTTCGCACAGAATAGCATGACTATAATTCTGAAAGACGCAAAATCCCGGCTGGTTCTGCAAGGAGCAACGGTAACCATTACTGATCTGAAAAAAGCATCCTCAACAGATGTAACTGGCCAGGTGACATTTTCTGATATCCCAGCAGGCTTACATGTTATGGAATATAAGCTGGCAGGATATACGCAGAAAGTAGATAGTCTCAGCCTTCCCCTAATTAATAACACTCCCATCATTATTTTGCTGGAGCAAGCCGCCACTGAGGAACTTGATGAAGTTGTTGTTTCATCGACCCGAAGCAGTCGCACAATTGCAAATATCCCCACCCGTATGGAAGTGATTGCAGGCGAAGAATTGGATGAAAAAGGGAATATGAAGCCCGGGGATATTCGCATGGTATTGAACGAAAGTACCGGGATTCAAACACAACAAACCTCTGCAACCAGCGCAAACGCCTCCATACGAATTCAGGGACTAGACGGACGTTATACTCAGATTTTAAAAGATGGGTTTCCCCTATTCTCTGGTGCCGCAAGCGGATTGGGTTTACTACAAACTCCACCTCTTGATTTGAAGCAGGTGGAGGTAATTAAAGGATCATCTTCCACACTGTATGGGGGCGGCGCCATTGCAGGCTTGGTAAACCTGATAAGCAAAACACCAAAGGAAGAAAGAGAACTAAACATCCATCTGAATGGCACTTCTGCGGGAGGATTGGACTTAAACGGCTATTTTGGTCAGCGATTCGGAAAAGCAGGAATAACGGTTTTTGCTTCCAGAAACAGCAATCGTGCTTATGCACCTGGCAATGAAAGTTTTACTGCCATTCCTGAGTTTACGCGTTTTACTTTCAATCCAAAGCTGTTCCTGTATTTCAATGATAAAACCACATTAAATTTCGGACTAAACAGTAGTGCTGAAAAACGTACAGGTGGCGACCTCCTTTACATCAAAGGGCATGGTGATGACACACATACCTTTTTTGAACAGAATAAGTCAGACCGTGTATCCAGCCAGTTCGCAATAAATCATAAAGTTGGGGAGCATTCGGCAATTGCTTTTCGCAACAGCATAAGTTACTTCAACAGGAAAATAACCGTCCCCACTTACGTGTTTGACGGAAGTCAATACGGAACTTTTTCCGAAGCAACCTTCTCCAACAATGGTGAAAAGGCAGAATGGGTAGCGGGATTAAACTTGTGGACAGATAAGTTTAAGGAGAATGAGCAAACAGCCGTTCCTTTGAGAGATTATGATCACACCACATTAGGCGCCTTTTTCCAAAATAATCTTCATGCAACAGATTGGCTGGAGCTGGAAGCAGGATTAAGAAGTGATTATGTGGTTGATTACGGGTTCGCCTTACTTCCGAGAGTTTCAGCATTATTTAAGATTACAGAAAAGCTAAATTCCCGGATTGGCGGAGGGTTGGGCTATAAGACGCCTACCATATTTACGGAAGAGAGTGAGCGCATCCAATACCAGAATGTTCTGCCGATTTCTGACGTACAAAACAAATTAGAACGAAGCTATGGAGCAAATTGGGATGTGAATTACCGAACATCCTTATTCAATGACCAAGTTGCAATTAGTATCAATCATTTGTTTTTTTATACTTTCCTAAACAATCCATTAACAATGGTGCAGGAGTCTTCCGGCCAATACCGCTTTGTGAATTCTCCCGGCCACATGGATAGTAAGGGTATGGAAACGAACCTAAAGTTCGTTTATGAGGATTTCAAGCTTTTTATCGGTTATAGCTTTACTGACGCAAAAATTCACGAAGGGAATGTGCTCCGTCATAACCCCCTGACAGCTAAACATCGGTTGAACAATGTGCTAATGTATGAAGTTGAAGATAAGTGGAAACTGGGCGCCGAGGCTTATTATTACAGCAGGCAGACGCTCAATGATGGCGCAATGGGGAAGCCTTACTGGCTATTTGGATTTATGGCTGAAAAGCTCTGGGAGCGTTTTTCATTGTACATTAACTTTGAAAACCTTACCAATACCCGGCAGACTCGATTTGAAAGCATCTATACCGGAACCTTATCAACTCCTGTATTCAGGGATATTTACGCCCCACTCGATGGCTTTATCATCAATGGCGGGCTAAAATTAAGGTTCTAAGAACCGAGATGAACTACACCAGAGGAAACCATGACTTCAGTTAAGATTGGTTAATTTAAATTTCCTGAATTTAGTTATTGTGAATAAAAATGCGAGATTAGCACAAACCCGATTTTACACAACTCTATTCTGGACAGTATGGGAAAATTTAAAATAGCAATTCTGGTCGGCAGCCTGCGCAAGGAGTCGCTGAACCGAAAAATGGCAAAGGCACTGATAACCATAGCTCCGGAAGAGCTTGAGCTGGAGATTATCAGCATCGGCGATCTTCCATTTTATAACGAAGACCTTGATGTTTCGACTCCTCCGGCCGAATGGGTTACTTTTAGAACAAAACTAGTTGCTTTTGACGCCGTACTTTTCGTCACCCCTGAATACAACCGCTCGGTTCCTGCAGTTCTAAAAAACGCCTTAGACGTTGGTTCCCGTCCGTATGGCAATAGTTGCTGGAATGGCAAGCCCGCTGCAATCGTTTCCGTTTCACCTGGAAACATAGGCGCGTTTGGCGCAAATCATCA
>JAQBOT010000157.1 GCA_028287885.1 Pedobacter sp. | reverse complement strand
GCTATTGGCTGATGGTTTACATCGGCTAAAAAGCAGTAGAGGAATCCAGCAGAGGCATTGTAGGGATCGCCAGGCTGGTCAGACTTGGCATGATGCACGTGATGTGAAACCACATAGATTTCTTCTGGAATGACGTTAATAGTCAGGTTTTGCGTGAACAATCTCCAAAAATGGTTCTTGAATCGATATGCACCGTGTGTACAATAGCGGTGGTGCCAGATGGTTCCATGGGTACCCATGATAATCATGCTGTACACGAAAGCTGCTGCTAGCATACCCAAACTAAAGAACTTAAAAACAAAAAGCATAAAAAAAGGCATCAAACACAATACCTTAAGCCAGCTAAAAAAAGGAAGCCAGTTCTTTTTGGTTCTAAAAATGTTTAATCGGGAGAAAAATTCCTGGAAGATCTGTTTTGGGCTGGGTTTAACCAGCTTTCCGTCCGCGCATTTCCATCCGTAAGATGGCTCCTGCAGCACATAGTCGAGTAAGGGCAAGGTATGTATGTTATTTATAAAAGGCTCTAAGTTACGTAATTTAGGTGTCGAGAGGCGATTGTGTCATAAAATAAACATTATCAAATCCTTGTTTTGGTTTGAAGTTTAAAACCGTACCTTTGCACACTCCTTTCAAGGAGTCAATTCCCTGCTATACAACATTATGAAGAAAATCGTAGATTACAGAAAACTATTAGGTGTACAAAAAGATGCCGAGTTAAAAGAGCTGAAAACCATTTATAGGAATTTAATGAAAGACTGTCACCCCGATAAGTTTCAAGATAATGACGATGAGAAAGTAGCAGCGGAGATAAAAAGTAAAGAAATTATTGAAGCTTATCACTTTTTGGTAAGCATTGCTCCAGAGACCCTTTCCCACTCTTTGGATGAATATACACAAACTACTTCCAACTGCGGTATCGCTGATTACTCATGGGCTGGCTTGGTGTTAACTGTACATTTCCTTGATGGCAGCGGATACGAGTATTTTGGAGTGCCTAAAGCTGTTTATGTGAAGTTGGTTAATGCAGATTCACCGGGCCGTTTTGCGCGGAGACACATTTTTAACTCCTTTCCATATAGAAACATTGTGAAGTTAGAAACAGCATAATTATTTTTTTAACATGGTACAATAAAGCGCTTTTATTCGCGTCTTTATATGGAGAGCGTTAATAAGATGACGGGGATGTTGCGAAAGCAGTATCCCCGTTTCTTTTATAGCTATTCCTTTACTTGCGTCGGCTTTTTGCTGTTTTCCTGTATCGAAGCATCTCCGGTCTCCACTTCAACTTGCCTTGTTGTAACGGCATAGTGGTTTGGATGGATTGGCGATCCAAAATAAACGGCATAAGCTTTTGTGAATTCTGCGCCAAAGTAAAGGATCAGCGAGGAGTAATATGTCCAAAGGAGGATGATCACCAGGGATCCTGCCGCTCCAAAGGTGCTACCCACATTACTTTTAGCGATGTAAATGGAAATGCCCAACTTTCCGATCATAAAGAGGATGCCGGTAACGACAGAGCCAAAGATCACATCTCTCCATTTTATTTTGGCATCTGGGAGAACTTTGAATATGACACCAAATATAAACGATACGACTGCGAGGGTTATGACCTGATTGACAATATATAAAAGAATCACCGAAACCGTACTGAAGCGCCTGGCTAATATATCACCAAGACCATCTACAAGCGATGTTATGGCTAAAGAAACAAGCAGAATAAAGCCCAGACTAACGATTACAGAAAAGGATAAAAACCTATTTTGCAACATCTTCAGCCAACCCCGTTTCGGCTTTGGCTTCAGGCCCCAGATACCATTTATGGAATCCTGAATCTCCCCAAACACTGTAGTTGCACCAATTAATAAGGTAACACCCCCTATTACTAGGGCAATTGGACCTTTCCCGCTGATGGCTGCATTCTTGATGATACCTTGAAGTTGTCCGGCTGTGTCTTTTCCCATAAAGCCCTCAAGCTGTGCATACACCTTTCCCTGCATGGCTTCTTGTCCTAGAAAAATACCACACAACGAAATGATCAGGATCATCAAAGGACCCATCGAGAAGACGGTGTAGTAGGCAAGTGAAGCGCTAAGCTTGGTTACTTTATCATCTGAAAAGCCTGAAAAAGAATCTTTCAATACTTTCCATATAGTTTTGAAGTTTGGTTTTTTCATGTTATATCATTGTTTTACTGTAGGTTGACTACTGAATTTTGCGAATTCTCTCTTAGAAATTGCCTGATTATGGAACATTGAAGCGTTCTATTTGGTTTTAAATTATACGCGCAAATGCCTGAAAGGATATTGTGGTGCCGTTAAGACATTATTCGTTCAAAGAAAAATGGTTACATTTACTATGAAATAGCAGAGAATAAATGAGAAGAATATTCAATATCAATTTAAATCAGAGTACGATGAATGTCGCGCTGCTCATTTTACGTGTTGTTATCGGCTGCTTTATGCTGGTACATGGCTTACCAAAATTACACACACTAGTTGATGGGGGAACAATCAAGTTTGGCGATCCGATAGGAGTAGGCGTTATACCCTCTTTGATTCTGGCGGTGTTCGCGGAAGTTATTTGTTCTATACTCCTGATTGTTGGATTCGGAACCAGGCTCGCGGTACTTCCGCTAATGACCACAATGCTCGTGGCCATTTTTGTTGTTCATGCTCCGGATGGCTTTGATAAGAAAGAATTGGCTGCACATTTTCTATTGGTGTACTTTTTTCTCCTTCTTTCTGGAAGTGGAAAGTACAGCGTAGACTACTTAATTAGTACGCGTTTGAACAGACGCCGCCGGCGGAGGTAATTATAGATCCTTAAGTTCAAACTCGATGAGCTTTCCGATTTCAAGTATGTCAAAATCAGAAAAAGGAGGTGCAAAGTCTCCCGTACTCCAATCACCTTTGCTCCCAATAAAAAATAAGCAACTCTCCTTATCCTTACTGACTTCGAATGCGTTAGGTTTTTCCTTCAGGGGGCTAACGGTATAAGTAGTCTGGGCTGCTGTGGTTATTTTGAATGCTTTCATATATAAAATTACGGAAAAATCCGTTATAGACCGTGCCATAGGAGTTAATTGGCAAGATAGAAAACCTAAACACACACATGAAAAGAGTCTTATTAGCTTGTCTGGCAGCATTCACAATGTTGGGTTGCGGCGTAAATAAACAAGCACAGCAGATTGCAGCGCTGGAAAAATGCACCTATAAAATCGTATCAGCAAACAACATTACGGTTGGTGGAGCAGAGCTGAAAAACTTTATTAATGGAGAGAACGTAAATTTGGCAACGCTGCCGGGCCTTGCGTTTGGGCTGTTAAGAAAAGATGTCCCACTGCGTGGAAAAATTAATCTTGAAATTTCTAATCCCACAGGGAATGATGCTGCAATAAATGAGTTCGAGTATAAGGTTGCGATCAATAATCAAGAACTTGCGACAGGTTTTGTCAACCAAATGGTTAATGTAGCCAAAGGCTCCAAGACAGTTGTGCCTGTTGATCTGAATCTTAACGTTTACCAGTTTATATCCAACAAGAAAGTTATGGATGAGGTAAGCAAGTTTTTACAGGCAGGAGCCAACGAAAAGGAACAAAAAGGTTTGTTGACATTAAAAATCAAACCAAGCATCCATGTAGGAAATGGTTTGGTGAAATACCCGGGCTTTATCACCATCGATAAGGAGATCAGCAGCAAAATCTTGCTCTAAATTGCCCTAACCAGCTTGCGATAGAAAATTGTTTGCTTGTTCTGAATTCCTGATTTTTCATTAGCTTCGGGCATCAACGAATGTTTATGAATTGCAGAGCCTGCTTATTTTTACTACTTACTACTTTTCCTTTCTTAGTAAAGGCACAGACGCCTGGCAGCATGGATGCTGCGCAGATTAAACAAGGCCTGGAATCACTAAACGTTACTGGAAGTGTACTGTATATCGCTGCCCATCCTGACGACGAGAACACGCGTTTGCTTGCTTACTTAGCCAAAGGTAAAAAAGTTAGGGCGGGTTATCTGTCTCTAACGCGTGGTGATGGGGGCCAGAACCTAATCGGCACCGAACAGGCGGACCTTCTAGGCGTCGTCCGAACTCAAGAACTTTTGGCTGCAAGGCGCGTAGATGGCGCTGAACAGTTCTTTACCCGTGCAAATGATTTTGGCTTTTCAAAGACATCTGAGGAGTGTCTAAAGATTTGGGGTCATCAGAAGATTCTTGGAGATGTCGTCTGGGTTATTCGCAATTTCAAACCTGACGTTATGGTAACGCGCTTCCCCGAGGATGCCAGGGCCGGCCATGGTGCACATGCTGCGTCTGCAATACTTGCAAGGGAAGCTTTCGCTGCGGCGGCTGATCCAAAACAGTTTCCAGAGCAGCTAAAGTTTGTGAAGCCATGGCAGGCGAAAAGAATCGTTTGGAATACTTTCAACTTCGGTGGAAATAACACGACCTCTGATGAGCAGCTGAAGCTGGATGTGGGCATATTTAATCCATTGATTGGTGAGAGTTATGGCGAGATCGCTGCGGAAAGCAGATCTAATCATAAAAGCCAGGGCTTCGGATCTGCAAAGCAACGGGGGCCGTCAATTGAATTCTTTAGTCCTATTGCCGGAACCGCTGCTGTAAAAGATTTATTCGAGGGCATTGACTTCAGCCTAAACAGGTCTGCAGCAACGGCTACAGTGCAGAAGCTGGTAAAGGAAATTAATGAAGAATTCCAGGTATCGAATCCTTCCAAGTCAATAACTAAATTGTTGAGGCTGAAAGCCGCAACGAAAGGTATAGACTTTAAAAAAGAGCTCCTTGATCAGCTGATTCTCTCCTGTGCCGGTATTTGGCTCGAAACTTCGGTGCCTTCATCAACATATGCCTTAAATGATTCCATACCTGTTTCCATACAAGCGATTTCGCGATTGAAAGCAGATGCACCCTATAAGGTCGTTCTAGAAGTACCTGATGCGCGTAAACGTCTGGATTTGCTTCCGGAGCAGCTTGCAAGTTATTCCATATCAGTGCCGGCAAGAGCGCTTGGTTCGACTCAGCCCTATTGGCTGAGGAAGAAACACCCAATTGGTTCGTACGACCTTGAATCACTTGATGATCTTGGTAGGCCGCAGAATTTACCGCCAAGCCTGGGAAAGCTGCGAATTTCAATAAATGATACCGTTATAGACCTAAACCAGCCACTAATCTATAAGTTCACTGACCCAGCACGTGGAGAAATTTATCAGCCTTTGGTTGTTGGGCCACCGATAACGGCAACGATAAATGAGGGTGCATATGTGTTCAACAACAATGAACAGAAAGTGATCACTGTCTCTTTAAAAAGCTTGAAGGCAAATGCCAGCGGCGTTTTAACGGCAACTGTGCCTGAAGGCTGGCAAGTTTCGCCCCAGCAAGTCGCCGTGAAGTTTGATGAGAAGAGCGAAGAGAAGACCACGGAGTTTAAGGTTACTCCCGGAGGAGTTGTGTCTAGAGGTACCTTTTCTCTTAGTATCAAAGTTGATGGCATAGATTATAACAAAGGATATCATCAGATTAGCTATGCGCACATTCCTGTTCAAACCCTTTTTCCATTTGCTGAGGCCCGGGTTGAAAAGGTTGACCTGAAGTTTGCTGGTAAAAGGATTGGCTACATAGCAGGAGCGGGAGACCTTGTTCCGGAATCTTTACGTGAGATAGGTTATGAAGTGACGATGTTAAATACAAATCTTGTTTTACATTCCGATCTGTCACGTTTCGATGCGATAATTACGGGCGTCCGCTTATATAACATCAATGAACAGGTAGCTGCCATGCAACCGAGGCTAATGGAGTACGTGAAAAGTGGCGGTACCTTGTTGGTTCAGTATAACGTTAATTCACCATTGAAAACGAACAACCTAGGTCCGTATCCTTTTAAGCTTAGCAGGGATAGGGTAACGGAAGAAAATGCAGTTGTAAGCTTTCTTCATCCGGAAAACTCCATTCTAAATTTCCCAAATAAGATCAGTGCAAAAGATTTTGAAGGTTGGGTGCAGGAGCGGGCAATCTATTCTGCAAACGAACTGGACCCCAGGTATACACCCCTTCTTAGCATGAACGATGTGAGTGAACAGCCGCAAACGGGCTCCTTGTTGGTTGCAGATTATGGGAGAGGTAAGTATATCTATACGGGTCTGGTTTTCTACAGAGAATTGCCGGCTGGTGTTCCTGGTGCATACCGACTGATCGTTAACTTAATCTCTTCCGGGCAATCTAAATAATCTGCAATGGACATGGATCGGAAAACGCAGCCAAAAAACAGTGATTTACCCCCATTCGTAAAATCATGGAAACAGTTCTATGCTTTGCTGGTGCTGTGGTTGCTTGTTTTGATTATTCTCTTTTACTTGTTTAGCATTTCTTTTGAATGAGTATTCTAGACTGGTGCGTCCTTGCGTTCACAATCCTGGGGATAGTTGCTTACGGCATGTATAAGAGCCGAGGCGCTGAAAACATCCAGGGATACCTCATGGGTAACCGTTCCTTACCCTGGTACACAGTTTGTTTGTCTGTGATGGCCACTCAGGCAAGCGCAATAACCTTTCTATCCGCGCCCGGGCTTGCTTATTCTACGGGGATGGGCTTTGTTCAATTTTACTTTGGCCTTCCCCTGGCTATGATCGTGCTTTGTATAACGTTTGTACCCATATTTCACCGCCTGAAGGTTTATACCGCTTACGAGTATCTCGAGCAGCGCTTCGATCTAAAAACCCGCGTACTTACTTCGGGTTTGTTTTTAATTCAAAGAGGCCTTTCTACAGGTATCACCATTTATGCGCCCTCAATAATCCTTTCTACTATACTAAACATCAGCAGTACCTATACGACCTTATTTATTGGCTGCCTGGTGGTCGGATATACGGTTTATGGTGGAACCAAAGCGGTTTCTTATACGCAGATGTTGCAGATGTCTGTAATCTTCTGTGGCTTGTTCGCTGCAGGCATTATCGTGGTACACTTGCTACCGGCCGAGATCGGCATTGTAAAGGCGATTGGTATTGCGGGAAAGATGGGGCGGACCAATGCGATAGACTTTAAGTTCGACTGGAACAATCAGTACACGCTGTGGAGTGGGTTGATCGGCGGATTCTTTCTGCAGCTCTCTTATTTTGGAACGGATCAAAGCCAGGTAGGCAGGTATTTAACCGGTTCATCGGTTGCACAAAGTAGGCTGGGTCTGCTGATGAATGGACTGGTCAAAATACCGATGCAGTTTCTTATTCTGCTCATCGGAATACTCGTCTTTACTTTTTACCAGTACCGCAAGCCGCCTGTGTTTTTCAATCGTTTCGAATTGGAAAAGCTAGAGAAAAGCCCATATGGTGCAGAGCTCGACTCGATAAAGCAGGTGTACAGTTCTATTTTCCTTGCAAAGCAAAAAGCACTTTCTAAGCTTGATGCTGCAATCGACGCAAAAGATGAACCCGCTATTCAACAACAGCGACAAGCTTTGCAGGCGAGCGATGATCAAGCAAAGGCCGCCAGGAAGGCAACGACGAACCTCATGTTGAAGAATGATCCGGGTGCCGACACCAACGACAACAATTATATATTTCTAAGCTTTGTAACCAAGTATCTGCCCAAAGGATTAATAGGCTTGTTAATCGCCATCATCTTTCTCGCATCAATGGGTTCAACGGCCAGTGCGCTGAACTCCCTAGCATCAACGAGTGTTATCGATGTTTATAAGCGGTTGATCAACAAGGATGGTTCTGATAAGCAGTACCTTGTAGCTTCCAGATGCGCAACCATAATTTGGGGCGTAATTTGCATTGGCATGGCCCTTTATGCGAGTAAAATCGGCAATTTAATTGAAGCGGTTAACATATTGGGATCGTATGTATACGGAACAATTCTTGGTGTATTCCTGGTGGCGTTTTATATAAAACGTGTGGATGGAAGGGCTGTTTTTATAGCAGCGCTGATCACCGAGGCTATCGTATGTGCAATTGGCTTTTTGAATATTGTGGCTTATTTGTGGTTGAATGTACTCGGCTGTTTGTTGGTTGTTCTGATTGCAATAATACTTCAGGTTTTTACCAGGAAGGCCCAGGCAACTTCAACTTAAAACTAGCTTGTTATTATGTCGGCAAAGTAAATTTTTGTTTATGGCTTAGTTCTTGTTAAATACACACATATTTAGGGGAAGGTAAAATATAAAACGATCAGTCATAAATGGATTTTCTGCATACAATCTTGGGTGAAGACATACAAGCCGGGTTACTGATCATTTTAAATCTTATCGTTATTGAAAGTCTGCTTTCTGTAGACAATGCGGCAGTACTAGCGACCATGGTCATGGATCTACCGCAGGAGCAACGAAAAAAGGCATTAAAATATGGCATCATTGGGGCATATGTTTTCAGAGGAATTTGCTTGTTTCTCGCAGCCTGGCTCGTAACAATCTGGTGGTTAAAGCCAATTGGAGGGATTTACCTGCTCTATCTTGCAATCAAATACTTTTATTCCAGACGTAAAAAGAAGAAGGATATTCTTGGTATTGAGAAGATAGACAAGAAAAAGAGTTGGTTTTACCGCTCTACAGTTGGCCTTATTGGCTCATTCTGGGCTACAGTGGCCTTGGTTGAAATTATGGATCTAGCTTTTTCGATAGATAACGTGTTCGCAGCTGTTGCATTTACAGATCACATCTACCTTATTTACATCGGCGTTTTCATCGGAATTTTAGCCATGCGCTTTGTAGCTCAAGCTTTCGTTAAGCTCATGGAAAAATTCACTTTTTTGGAAACGGCGGCGTTTCTGGTAATTGCTATCCTTGGATTGAAATTAACTGCTTCTATTTTGACCCATTTCTACCCTGATACTACGTTCAGTCAATTTATGGAAGGGGAGAAGGCAGATCTTGTGGTTTCGATATTGACGGTCACCATGTTTTTAATCCCAATTCTATCTTCGGTTATCTTTAATTACCCGCGGCATGCCACTGGGCATAAAGACTAACACAACAATTCTCATTTTAATTTAACAAACACATATTCACCATTTGAAATCTTTATGAACAAACCGAATTTTACAATTATGCCTATTATTAGGTATTTATTTCTTTTAATCATTGCCCTCGGGGTCTTGCAATCTTGTAAGAACAAGACTCGGTCTGATATCTCTAAAGTTATCTACGGCGAAACAAAGAACAAAGCATTTAAAAACCTGAACAGCGACACTTTTGCTGTTGTATTGAAGAAAACGCTTGACGCTAAACGATCAACCTTAAACAATCCAAAATTAATTACTGCATTTTACGAGCAGAATGGATTTGAGCCCACTTTGGTATTGCAGCATCTTGCAAAGGGTGAGCTGAAAGTTGTTCCTGAATATCTAAGCAGAGCCAATGTGCATGGACTTGATCCTGAGATGTTCAAATACAATCAACTTAATTCACTGATTCAAAAGATCTATGATAAGAAAGCAATTAAGACCAAAGAAGAGGCTTATCAAAACCTCGCGGATCTGGAACTTATGACGGCAAATTCACTAATCAATTATTGCAGCGCAATGGAATTTGGTGTAATCAGCCCAAGAAAGATCTATGCACGATACTATACCGAAACAAAGAGGCCGGATAGTGTGAGCATGCAACGTGTTTTTGCAATAAAAGACCTAAAGTCTTATCTGGACAGCATTCAACCGAAAGATCCACAGTATTTAGCTTTACAAAAAGCGCTTAGCTCTGGATATGTAGATCCGAAGATGAATAAAGAAGAGACTCAGCGCGTATTAATGGTTAATCTTGAACGCTTACGCTGGAAGAATAAACCAAATGCCGACAAGTATATTCTTGTGAATATAGCAGACTATAGGTTGGATGTAATTGATCACGGAAAGTCGGTACTAAATATGAAAGTTGTGGTTGGGGAAGGCAGGAATACTGACTTCACAGATAATCTGCAGGAGTATGATGAGAATGACTTGAAAAAAGACCGTCCATTTACCCGCGAAACCCAGCAGTTAAATATCATGGTGCATAGTGTTCAGGTAAATCCAGTATGGAACATTCCTCAGAGCATTGCTACAAATGAAATTACAAAATTGGCGGCACAGGATCCATATTACTTGTCAAACCATAACATTGATGTGTATCAAAACGGGAAGAAAGTAGAAGATCCCGAGACCATCGACTGGACCCAAGGTGATCCTGGAACAACCTATTCATTTAAGCAACGGCCGGGAGATGATAATGCGCTGGGTAAAATAAAGTTTCTTTTTAACAATCAGAGTAGTGTCTATCTTCATGATACACCTGCAAAGGCTGGATTCAATCTGCCAACCCGGGCGCTAAGTCATGGCTGTGTTCGCTTGGAAAAGCCGCTAGAGCTTGCCTATGCATTGTTTGGCGATGGTCAGAAATACGAGTTGATAAAGAAGAACATGTCTGAGCAAAATCCAGAGGCCACAACC
>JAQBOT010000130.1 GCA_028287885.1 Pedobacter sp. | reverse complement strand
GCTTCTTGCAAAAAAGACACGATTGTTCAAGAGACGCAGAACCGCACGATTATCCTGACGGTGCAGCCCAATCAATGGGTTGCTTACGCAAATGGAAAAGGGTATAGCTCTGACCTGGATATTCCTGAGGTAGACCAAATCAATGTAGACATCGAAGGAATATTGGTTTATGTAGATCATCCGGAAAATGTGGACAGTTACATTCAATTGCCCTATGTGTATGCTGGTGACAGTTACTCTTACCAACAAGTAAATGGAGGAATTACACTTGACATTCAGGCATCGGAATATAGTACAGTGCCTGCTGTTAAGCCTACACAACCAATCCGTGTTAAAGTGGTGCTTATACCATCAAAGGATGTAAGTTAAGCGCAGCAATTAGAAAGTTAAAAGACGAGTTTTAGAAACTTAAAAAACGACCAATGTTCGCTTGAACGTGGTCGTTTTTTTTATGCTCACCCCGGTTCAATTGAATAGCACGAATGCTTACTCCATTCCGCTCCAGTAGTAATTCTTCGTAAAACCCTTTATAGTACACGTCTTTCACTTCAAACCTTCGGCTATTCCAGGATCCCTTTAAATCTACCCACTCGGGATAAAAAACCGCTTGCGCACCTTCGACATGCAATCCAAGTATTTCAGCCTGTTCTTTATTAAGTACCACTGCATTTCCTAAAATCTGGGCCGTATACACGTGTTCAGGATGGTTGTATATATGCGCAGGCTCACCCTGCTGCAATAATTGGCCATCTTTAATAAGAAGCAGGTTGTCTGCCAAGAACAAGCCATCTGCAGGATCGTGGGAAACCATAATGACAGTAACGCCAGTCTCGGAAGCTATTCTTTTGATATCTGCACGCAATTGATTTTTCAACAGGGCATCTACCTGACTAAATGGTTCATCAAGCAGTAGCATCTTCGTGTCTGTAACCAATGCTTTTGCAATAGCAACACGCTGCTGCTCTCCTCCGCTTAACTGCGTAATCTTCTTGGCACTTAGATGTTCAATGTGCAGGTGCTGCATCATTTGAACAGTCTTTTCGTGCTTGGATTTCACGTCAGTGTTTGATAAAGCTGAAGCAATATTATCATACACCTTGGCATAGATGTTCAACGAGAAATCCTGGGTAACCATCTTCATTTCTTTATGACCAGGAATGAGCTGTTCTTCCGGTCCAAGTACTCGTTTCCCTTTAAACAATACCGAGCCTTCATCAATGGTAAGCAGTCCGTATATTGATTTCAGCAAAGTTGATTTGCCGCTGCCACTTTCTCCTATGATGGCAACAATCTGTCCTTGCTGTATATCGAAGCTGATATTACGTACGCCGAATACCTCCTGGCCGTCGTATTGCTTGGAGACATTCTGTACTCTAATGATGTTATTATCCACATGGTAAAGATAATCTTTCCCTAACAAAAAATCCCACAGCTAGAAGCTGCAGGATCTGGTTTATTTGTGTGTAATGTATGTTCTTCCTATGTTCTTAATTCAATCCCAAGGTAATCCCGAAAGACATATTCTTTAGCCCTTTCTGTGCAGGTGTGTCAAACATTTCATTTGCATAATACTTGGTGAAAATGCCCAAGCTACCATATCCAATGCGAACGCTACCGCCATAGCGGAATGGCTGAAAGTGATAATCATCTTTAACTTTCTCTTTGCCGTTTTCATCACTGATCTGCTTGACCTTTCCATTGAGCAGGAATCCAACCTCAGGGCCGAAAACTAAATAGAAGCGGTTTCCTTTGTCGTTTTCCTTAGTGCGTAACTCAAAGTTTAACGGAATATGTACATAGCTGCTGGAGAACCGGTTCTTGCTGAAATTGATTGTTTCTGGAACATAGGTTAGGTCCGTTGTATTATTTTGAATGGTGATGTTCTGTTTTAGACGAATCAATGTCCAGTCGAACCCGCCTGCCACATAGACTTTGAAACTGGGACTAACGCGATAGCCAAACTGTAAAACATCAAAGGAAAATGTACTTGTTTTGCCAGGTTTATAGGATAGAAAGTCATTGGTGGGCGATAAAGTAAAACTCCCATTATCTATAAGTCTGGAGAAACCAAGGTCTATTCTCGTAAAGGTAATTCCACCCACAAAACCCGTCTTTGAAGCGTTTCTTTTAACGCTATCGCGCTTCGCACTATCTGGCTTTGATCTGTGCATACCGCGGCGAATGGTCACGGTTATAACGGTGTCTTTTGCAGTACTGTCTTGTTGTGCATAAGCATGCTGTGTAAACAAACTTGCCAGCAGGCATAAAGTAATTGAGGTTAAAATAAGTGGTTTCATATGTTTGTTTATTTGTGTTTCCTTGTGTTCAGTTTCAACGGCCCAATGTTTATGGCGACTAAAGATGTGTTATCATCCTCATCAGTTCTAAACTCCAGTATCTTTTGTTCTCTTTTATCCAGTTTATCTACGACAAAATTAACCAGGTCAGTTGCATTCCGAATCCTGCTTCTGCTGCTCTGCTCCGCTTCTTCAGGCTCCTCCTCCACTGCTAAAGCCTCTTCAGCCATTGAAATTGCTTTCGCATTGCTGGTACCCGCAACTGTAACTTGAACCGTTGGAAGATCTTCTGTTACCGGCAATCTGTTTTCCGACCCGTTAATCTCATGCGTTATATCAATTTGATGAGATTTTATAGAAATAGGTTGCATGGCCAGTAAGGTTTTTTCTTCTTTTTTTAGAACCTGCTTTCTTGATGTTACACCTGCTCTGGGTTCAACCGGCGCTTTGCTTGCTTTTTCTAACATCAAACCTGCATCCGCCGAAGTAATGGAAGTTCTTGTCTCATGTGTAGGCTTAGGCGCCGCCGGCTTAGCATTTGACACCATTGTGGCCTTGCCCTGCATTTGAATCTTCTCTGTCGTGTTAAACAACAATGTCACACTTATAATTACGGCAACGCTGGCAGCCGCCATCCACAATACTGGAAGCTTCTTCTGCTGTTTTGGCCTAATTTCCTTTTGAATGTTATTCCACAATCCTGCTGAAGGTTGTATCTCTGCATCCTCAAAACGATCCTTAAATAGCTGATCAATATCCTTATCCTGTATATGTTGCATAGTTAATTCCCTCCAATTTTATAATCTCCTGTTTCAATATAGCGCGTGCCCTGGACAGTTGTGACTTACTTGCACCTTCCGAGATCCCAAGCATCTCAGAGATCTCACGATGCGAATACCCTTCTATGGCGTACATATTGAAAACCATCCTATAACCATCTGCAAGGTTTTGAATGACTTTCATCAGGTCCTGCATGCCTAACTTGTTCAAATCAATTCCTGTGGAAGGCTGTTCGTAAGCATCGTCAATAGAAACAACGTTTAATGATTTGATGTTCTTGCGATAGCTTTCTATGGCAGTATTAACCATGACTCTCCGCATCCAACCCTCAAAAGAACCCTCGCCCCGGTACTCTGAAATCTTTTGAAATATTTTAATATAACCCATTTGTAAGCTATCCTCCGCCTCCATACGGTCCTTGGCGTAACGCATGCAAACAGCCAACATTTTAGAAGCAGTTTGTTTATACAACAGTTCCTGCATCTT
Source organism: Pedobacter sp. (assembly GCA_028287885.1). Classification (GTDB taxonomy): domain Bacteria; phylum Bacteroidota; class Bacteroidia; order Sphingobacteriales; family Sphingobacteriaceae; genus Pedobacter. The sequence goes on along the minus strand of JAQBOT010000130.1, from coordinate 825 downwards.
TCCGTTGCCAGCTTTGCAGCCTTCCATCAAATCCTCTATGGTATGGGTTTTAGTCAACTTCATGATCTGTTTAGTATATTAAAGATGATGAAATGTATGCATAGGTTGCATGGGTGTGAAAATTTAGTTTTTCACCTTGAACACACGGAAATCGGCCTTGTAGGTAAGGAAGAAAGAATGATTAAACTGGAGCTGTTTGTCGGTATAATCCAAATCAACGTGCGGCTCAAAGCGTAAGTCGAGGTAAAGGTTAGGTATTAACTCTTTTTGATACGCATACCTCAGGGACAGGACATTCCTGGAACTTTGGGTGTACCCGTTATAATTTAAACTAGAAGAAACAGACTCATAAAGCGGCATACCCTTTATTGATATGAACTTATTGCCTTTCCAATAAGAAGCCAGCAATGATCCAAAGTGGGTATCTATCCCAGCATTTAGCCAAATGCCGAAGCCCCCTTGGTATGGACGACGCTTTGTTGGGGAGAAATCCTTGTAAACTGCAATGTAATTATCCGTGTACAGGGATTTAACACTGCCATTAAGCGTCTTATGTAGCTTAAGTCCTGTAGCACCATTAAACAGAGTACTTAGCGGCACTGACTTTAGAACATCAATTTGGCCACCAGCGTGAAAGGCTAAGACCTGGGCGGGTACACTGAGCTTCCAGCCCCCACTTTCAGCGAGGGTTGATTCGGCAGTTACGCCACCAATAATCTCTTCTTTTGCTGCATCACCAGGATAGATCATATGCTGCCATGCAATCCAGGCATCAAGTTTAAACTTTTCGCGTTCAATCAACAATTGGGTCCCATATTCAACTGG
>JAQBOT010000114.1 GCA_028287885.1 Pedobacter sp. | reverse complement strand
GACCTGAGACACTTTACCAAGTTGCAGAGCCTTGAAATAAAAGATCCAGGACAAGCCAGTAGCAACTCCCGACAAGACAAGGAAAATAAGGTTGTGTTTTGTTAGCTGATTTAAGCCTTTAAGCTCCCCTTTTGAAGCAACTATTCCCCAGGCAACGAGCAGAATCACGACAGTACGGATTGCAGTAGCAAGGTCTGAATTCACATTTGTTATTCCGATTTTCGCGAGAATAGCAGTTAAAGAGGCGAAGAAAGCCGATAGTAATGCATAGATCCACCACATGTTAGTTGTTTCTGATGTAACAAGTCATAGAAAGAAAGGTTAGGTGCAAAATCATCGCACCGTTTTAGTAAATTGTGAAGGCCGCATATTTGTAAACTGATAAAACGTATTGCTAAAGGCCGAAATACTAAAATACCCTGTTGCGTACGCGATTTCACTCAAGGTGAGGTTAGTCTGCAGCATCAATTCTACCGCTTTAACCATGCGAATCTGCTTTACGTACTGCAAAAACGATATACTCAGTTCGGATTGAAACAAACGGGACAAGCTGCGTTCACTAAATCCAAATTGCTCAGAAATGTTGTGCAGGGTAATCTGTTCAGATACATGAGAATAAAGAAAGGCTAAAACCGGCTTCAAACGCAGGTGCTGACTTGTAGGCAGGGCTGTTTGCAAATGTGTAATCCCCAGTTCCGGCAATAAATTCTTTATGGCAACAAACAAGCAAAAACGGGAGTCATCAGGCTTCATTTGGCCTTGAAATTTCTCGGTGTACAGCAGCATTTCATGTAGGAGATTATTGACCGGATAAATTCCCATTTTCTGGTAAAAGGCGTCGTTCTCCTGGGCCATCGGAAAGTACAATGTACGAATGACGGAACCTGAGTTCTTGACTTGCAAAAAATGTGGTAAACCGGCCGGAATCCAAATGTAATGTCTTGCAGGTATCACATAAATCTTTGCTTCCACATGTACATAGGCAATACCACCCTGAACGTAAGTGAGTTGCCCCTTTACATGCATATGAATAGGGAACCTTCGCTCCGTTCTTTCATGCAATACAAATATAGTACTGGGATGTTTATCGATATCGATTAAGTAGTCGTTCGTAGACAGTGCACACATAGAGTTTTGGCCAGAATGAACAATATTTAGGCAAATTACATAAAAACACCTTAAAAAGATACCCCTACTTTTGTAGACTAATGAAGATGTGTTACTTATATAAGAATATCTGGATGATCTGCATGCTGCTTTTCTGCATGAATGTAGCGATTGGTCAGGACAAACAACTCCCAAACACCTCAATAAGCCTTACACTAGCACAAGTTTGGGAGAAAGCAGCGGTAAACAGTAAGTCCATCCAAATGCAACAGCTTCGTGTTGAGAGCAGTAAGGAAGAAATCTTAGATGCAAAAGCCGAACGCTTACCAGAAATAAATGCCATGGGCGAATATGCACGGGTTAGTAACCTGCCAGTATATACCAACGGACTTTTCCATAAGCCAGAGCAGTTCGAGGTTGTACATACCTCCTATCGCTTCGGTGGTGAAGCTTATTTCAACCTCTATAACGGCAACAAGGTCAACAACAACATTGCACGCCAACAGATCAATTCTAATATCCGCGCTGAGCAGAAGAATATGACCGTGTCGGAGATCAAAGTACAAGCGGCGGCGTACTATTTGGATCTGCACAGAAGTAATATTTTTAAAACACTAATTCAAGCCAACATCGCTGATCAGGAAAAGCAGTTGGCAGAAATTAGACAACTACATAAGAACGGAGTGGTACTTAAAAGTGATGTTTTACGTGCAGAGTTACAATTGTCGAGGCAGCAGCTCACACTTACGCAAATACAAAACGATATCGCAATTGCCAACCAGAAACTTAATATTTTGATGGGGGAGCCAGATGAAATTCCTGTTATAACTCAAGAATTGCCGAACCTTGAACAGCTACCTCCCAAGACATACGAAGAATACCTTGCAACGGCGATGAGCAACTCCTATCAGAACAAGATTTCAGAACAAGAGACGAAATTACGCAGGCTGCAATTAAAAGATGTACGAGGCAATGTTTCTCCCAAGATCGGTTTGTTTGCAAATTACGCATACAGTTACCCGCAAATTCAGTTTTATCCATACAGCATCGCTTTGTATGGCGTAGGCTTAGCTGGTATTAAAGCCACATTCCCGATTGATGCAATTTATCACAACAGACATAAAGAAAAAGCTGCCGAAATAGAATTTAAAGAGCAGGAGATCGAACACCATAATACCCAGGATATCATCAGACAGAAAGTCAAAGAAGCTTATCTGCGCTATGAAGAAGCCCTAAACCGGATCCAAGTGGCCCAGACCAACATACAACAAGCAACCGAGAGCTCCAGAATTGTCTCTAATACTTACTTCAATCAACTATCCCTGGTTACAGAATTGTTGGAATCAAACACCCAACTCTTGCAGTCGCGATTCGATCTCGCGGCAGCACAGATCGCCGCACAACTTCAATACTATCAACTACAAAATGCCATTGGCAACCTTTAATTCTATGAGCTCAACAAATAATCCATACTCCCGAACAGACCTGTTAATTACCCGTGTTACCACCTGGGTGGCAGGTGTTATTCTGCTGGTATTACTCGTATGGGGATGCATCACCTTATGGGACGTCTATAGGTACGAGGAAACCAATGATGCTCAGGTGCAGGAATACATCAACCCAGTAACATCACGGGTTGGCGGGTTTATAAAAGAAATTCGCTTTGATGAAAACCAGGAAGTAAAAAAAGGCGACACTTTGCTTGTCATTGATAACAGCGAATACCAATTTCAACAACAACAGGCAGAAGCTGAACTGGCTAATGCAAGAGCGCAACTTCAGGTCTTAAACAGCAATGTAGAAAGCTCAAGCATGTCCTCACAGGTCAACGAATCTCAGATAAACGCTGCAAAAGCAAAGCTCTGGAAGCAGCAACAGGAGTTTGCCCGGTACAAGCGCCTTTTTGAAGTAGAGTCTGCAACCCAACAGCAATTGGAAAATGTACAAACAGCACTTCAGGTTGCACAGTCAGATTATGAAACCGCTTTAAAAAACTACCAGGCATCTAAATCACGTGTCAACGACACGAGAACACAGCGCAGTGTAGCCGCCGCTGAAATCAAACGTCGGCAGGCTATGTTGAGCCGCAACAAGCTAGATGTTGGATATACCGTGATTGTTGCACCTTACGACTGTAAAATGGGGCGAAGAACAATACAGCCGGGCCAAATGGTGCAGGCCGGACAAACGTTGGCTTACATCGTAGACCAGGAGGCCGGTAAATGGGTTGTTGCGAACTTTAAGGAAACACAGTTAGGCAACATGCATGTTGGCGAACTTGCAGAGGTCGAGACCGATGCTTTTCCCGGACGTAAATTCAAGGGGAAAATAGAATCTTTGTCGCCAGCAACAGGCTCAAGCTTTTCCTTATTACCTCCAGACAACTCCACAGGGAACTTTGTAAAGATTGTACAGCGTATTCCGGTTCGGATCAAGCTGATTGATAAGCCCGCTGAGCTTGCGATCCTAAGAGCTGGCATGAACGCCAATGTCTCCATTCGTAAAATGGACGAAAATGATAAATAATCCTACTCCCGTCTTTAAATTTTGGGTACCAGAGTGGCTGGTCAAGGTTACCATTTTCCTGGTTGTCTTACCTTCCATGGGATTATTCGGGTTATCGAATGCAAATAGTGCGGTCGCTGTTGGCTTCTATGGGTTCGAACCCACGGATATTCAATATTCTATGGTCATTTTCTATGCTGCTGTCGCCAGTTTTTTTGCATTAGAACGCCGGTTTTTCAACTTTGTGGCGATAAAAGAATACATGCTAATCAGCGCCATCTTGCAAATTGCAACTTCTTACGTTTGCTACATCACACACAATTTACAGGTACTTCTGGTGTTCAGGTTTCTTCAGGGGATGGCAAATTGCGCAACGACAAGCATATGTATTACACTAATTTTCAACCGCTTGAAATCGGAACGCGCAAGGGAGATCGGGTACTCCATCTTCTATGGCATGCTCCTTTGCATCTCCCAATTCACCTTAATGGTAACCTCGCCGGTGATTGATGCTTACGACTACAACGTGTTATACAAAGCAATTATATTTCTGTATTTGCCAGGCACTTTCATGTTGTTCTTTATGCTTAACAACATTCGCCTGAGCAAGCGATTTCCCTTGTATCAAATTGACTGGGCAAGCTTTGTTATTTATGCTTCCGCGCTGTGCCTGATCGGCTACGTTTTGGTCTACGGACAACAGTACGACTGGTTTGACGATCCAAGGATCGTACGAAGTACGTTCGGCATTTTATTATTGCTGACGATACATGTGCTTAGGCAACGGAACATGAAACGGCCATATTTAACGCTGAAGGTGTTCCAATATAGAAACTTTAAGATAGGCGCACTGCTCGTGTTTGTGCTCTATATTTGCCGGGGTGCAATGGGTATTACAAACAATTATTTTGGTACCGTACTTGGAATGGATCCCACCCATACTGCAAATCTCCTCCTTATAAATTCTGCAGGAATAATCCTGAGCGTTATCATATCGTCAAGGTTTGTCATTCTGCAAAGACCAATGCGGTTTATCTGGATGGCTGGCTTTATCTTTCTCTTGGCTTTTCATCTCTGGATGCGCCTCCTATTTTCTACCCAGGCCAATGTCTGTGAATTTTATATCCCATTATTCTTACAAGGTATGGGTGCCGGCACATTGATGACCCCAATTATAATCTTCATGGTATCCTCGGTTCCCGGTCAACTTGGCGGCACTGCTTCTGCGACAGGGGTTTTCTTTCGCTTCTGTGGATTTTGCAGCAGCATTGCACTCATCAACTACTTCTCAATATCAAAACAAAGTGAACACCTAAACCGCTTTCAGCAGTCCCTCTCTGCACTTGATCCCACATTGGTCCAAAAACTAAACGCTTACAGGCAGATGCTTATCGGGAAAGGAATAGCGCCTGATCGTGCCGGAAATTTAGCGAATGTACTACTAAGCAGATCCGTACATACGCAAACGCAACTGCGGTATGCCATGGACTACTACGAACTAATAAGCTGGTTAATCCTGGGAATAATCATGTTAATTGCGCTTTACCCTTACATAAACCGCACGATTGTGAATGTAAAGACCAACCAGCCAGCTTCTGCGTCGTTCTAATCCGGCAGGCCTAATATTCGATATATTCTTGATAAACGCGTTGCATGAACGCTTTCCCAGAATTTAAGACCTGCTCATCAATTTTGGTTGTTTCTTTCTTCTCCCGTGATAAGACGTTGTTTCCAACGGCGTCATAGGTTATCGTTTGTTCTGAAGTAACAAAGCCAAAGCCCTGGTCCCAGTTGAAGAATGCGAAAT
>JAQBOT010000085.1 GCA_028287885.1 Pedobacter sp. | reverse complement strand
GCTTCTTTTAGGCGTGATGGCTCAAGTAAATTCGGAACCGAACACCAGTGGGGTAATTTTCCTTCCCTGGATGTCGCTTACCGTTTGAAGAAGGATTTCTTCAAAGATGTTTCTTGGGTAGATGACCTTAAAATAAGGGCTGGTTATGGCGTCGTGGGTAATTCAGATGCAATTGGACCTTATAGCTCTATCGTTTTATATGGAACGGCAGGCAGGTATTATGACGCCGGTAACAGCAGTTTTCCATATCCATATAGTTATGCTCCAGTGCAAAATGCAAATCCCTATTTACGCTGGGAAGAAAGACATTGTAGAAACATCGGCTTAGATTTCTCTTTTTTTCATGCAAGATTAACTGGAGACATCAATTACTACAATGATTTCACTAAGAACTTGCTGTATAGTTATACGGTACCAACGCCGCCCTTCATTTACAACAGCATATTTGCAAACGTAGGCAGGCTGAATAATAAAGGACTTGAAGTTTCGCTGACCGGGCAAATTGTAAACGGTGACGATTTCAACTGGACTGCTTCCGGACAGATTGCCTTTACTAAAACCAAAATTACAAGCCTGTCTGGTACATACCAGGGCTTTGAGTTAACTGCCGCGCAAATTCCAATTGGCTATGCCCAAGGCCGTGGCTTAACATCAGTCGCTATTACCTATTTAAAAGCGGGATATGCACCATATACTTTTTTCATACCACATTATACCGGTGTTGACGCAGATGGAAATCAATTGTTTGATGGCAAGAGCGTGCAGCAGTATAGTGACGAAGGTACGAGTCCAGAGAACTATAATATTGATCCGACACCAAAGTTCAATTACGGCTTAAATAATACATTTAACTACCGCAACTGGAGCCTGAGTTTCTTTGTTAGAGGGGTTTATGGACAGAAAATTTTCAACAATACGCTTCTGGCGTACGAGACCATTACCCGTTTACCGGGCAACAACGTTACCAGGGAGGCACTGACAAATGGGGTTAAAGACGCGCCTGCGGTATCTGACCGCTGGCTTGAGAATGCTTCTTACCTACGGTTGGACAATGCTTCGCTTGGATACACATTCAAAAACCTAAAAGGATTTCAGGGACTTCGGTTATACCTGGCGGCAAACAATTTATTCGTAATCAGCAAGTACCGTGGCATCGATCCTGAAGTGATTGTGGCTGACAACGATCTTTCGTACATAGATGCCAGCTACGGAGGAAATGGTTACTATCCAAAAACAAGATCTTTCGTTATTGGTGCAAATGTCTCATTCAAATAATTCTAACTAAAATTAGTCAGATGAAAAAGAAGTTAATAAACATAGTTCCAGCGCTGTTTTGTATTGGAATTATAATCGCCGGTTGTACCAAGCTGGATAAGAACATCTACAATCAGGTGCCTGAGGATGAATTTTTCAAAACGCCGCAACAGGTAACTGCGGCTATCGCACCCGCGTACAATCCTTTAACTAATATTCCTGCGGGAAGTGTTTTTACGTTAAATGAGGTGGCATCAGATGAGTTGATTGCTCCAACACGTGGAAACGATTGGTATGATGGCGGTAAATGGCAGGCTCTATGGAATCATGCTTTCAAAGCCGATATTGATGATGTCGATCTAAGCTGGGGTGATATTAGTAGGGGAATTACAAAGTGCAATTTTACGTTAAACCTATTAAATACATTGAAGGAAAAACCTGCGAATGTAGATCAGATCAATGCAGAGATCAAGGTGCTTCGTGCCTTTTATCTTTTCCTTTTTATGGATCTTTATGGTAATGTACCTTTAGTTACAGACTTCCAAACAGATCCTTCAACTGTAGTTACCGTACCACGTAAGGAAGTGTTTGCATTTATTGAGTCGGAGCTGAATACAAATGTGCCGCTGCTGGAAGATAAAACCAGCAGCAACTATGGTCACTTTAACAAATGGGGTGGTTACATGCTTCTTGGAAAGTTATACCTTAATGCACAGGTATATACTGGAACGCCACAATGGGCCAAAGCTGAAGCAGCACTTGACATGGTTGTGAAATCAGGAAAGTATGCACTACAGCCGAATTTCCTGGATAACTTTATAGTCAACAACGAGGGTTCGGTGGAGAATATTTTTGTTGTTCCTTTTGACAACATCAACATTCATGGGAATAGCATCGAGTTGAACACGCTCAACTACAACAGCATTTCTACATACAACCTTACTGGCCAGCCATACAATGGATTTTGTGCGCCGACAGCTTTTTACAGGAGCTTCACGGATAACGATCTTCGTAAAAAAATGTGGTTAACCGGGCAGCAATTCAGTTCAACCGGGGAGGTACTTATAGACCCGGCTACAAGTTTAAATGTCATCATCAGTCCTTATGTTTTACAGTTCAGTAATCCAGCAGACAGCTTTAAATTTGCTGGGGCTAGAAGTGTCAAATATGCACCACAACCAGGTACTTACGGGGATACAAGCAATGATGGCGTTATTTTTCGTTTAGCAGATGCCTATCTGATGAAAGCTGAAGCCCAGCTTCGGGCTGGAACGGTTACGGATGCCTTAACTTTAGTAAATGAAGTTAGAACAAGGGCAGGCGTACCGGCTTGGACGAGCAGAGACTTCACATTGCCGAATTTACTTCAAGAAAGAGGGCGTGAGTTTGCCTGGGAAGGCTGGCGCCGCAACGACTTAATCCGTTTTGAGGTGGCAGATGGCATTAAATACTTTACCGGGGCAAGGGTTCCCGGAAAACCACAGGATCCGGATACCCATACCTTTATCTACCCAATTCCTGCTCCCCAACTTATTTCTAATCCAAAGCTGGTACAAAACCCGGGTTATTAATTTAAATTGACTCGAATACTTGCATTCTTACTCTAGAACTATGAAACGCGATTTATATATCGTTGCGCTGATCCTGCTTACTTTCTTTGTGATCTCCTTCATTACAAATGTTATTGGCCCGCTAATACCAGCAATTATTACGAGTTTTCACCTGAATCTAACTTTGGTGGCGTTACTGCCCTTTGCCTTTTTTATCGCCTACGGCGTAACCTCTATCCCGACGGGGATGTTGATCGAAAAGTATAAAGAGAAAAGAATTATGATCGCAGGATTTCTTGTCTCCTTTGCAGGCTCACTGATTCTTGCCATCGTACCTAATTACCTGACGGCGGTTTTATCCCTGTTCTTAATTGGTTGTGGCATGGCGATGTTGCAGGTGGTGATAAACCCATTGTTAAGAATTGCCGGGGGTGAGGAACACTATGCCTTTAACTCGGTTTTAGCACAGCTGATCTTTGGGCTGGCGTCATTTATCAGTCCCTTGGTTTATTCTTCAATTGTCATGAGGTTAAAAGCCGAAGCAGATCCAACTGGGCCGCTTCATTTTGTGGCACCCGCCCAGTTACCCTGGATATCCATGTACTGGCTCTTTGCAGTGCTATGCCTGATGATGACGCTCGTGATTGCACTGAGCCGTTTTCCCGCAGTCGCATTGAATAAAGAGGAAGAAGTGGGTCCCTGGAAAACGCATGTTATGCTCTTTAAAAAGCCGGTGGTCATTTCCTTTTTCATTGCAATGATCTGTTATGTTGGAACGGAACAAGGCGTTGCAAACTGGATTTCTCAATTTCTGCAAACCTATCATCGGATCGATCCGCAGACGACAGGCGCCCAAACGGTTGCTTACTTCTGGGGTTTGATGACCGTTGGCGGAATTGTCGGCTTGCTGCTTCTTAAAATATTTGATAGCAGAAAGGTTTTGATTACGTTTACCCTCCTGGCCATGCTCAGTCTGACTTTCGCTCTTTTTGGTTCTGCAAACATGAGCCTTGTGGGCTTCCCGCTCGTCGGGTTTTTCGCTTCAGTCATGTTCCCGGTCATCTTTTCACTTGCGCTGAACTCGGTTACCGAACATCATGGTTCATTTGCGGGCATTATCGTGACAGGCATTATTGGTGGCGCCATCGTTCCGCTGATCATTGGCTGGATAGGTGACCGCCTGGGTTTACGTTCAGGTATGCTGCTGCTGTACGTTACCATGGGATACATCCTAAGTGTAGGATTTTGGGCGAAGCCACTGGTGAACAACGCAACTTTTGTGACTAAGAAGGCAGATTGAAGATGAAGATTTAATAATAATTTATTAGGCAGGTTTACAATTAAGTACAACTATTGAAACGAGTGATTTATATTTTATAAAAGCGATCAAATGAAAATATCAGTATACAAGGATTACGACGAGATGTCTAAGGCCGCGGCGGATTTGGTAGTAAACCAAGTGCGTTCAAACCCACGTTCATTGCTTTCTTTACCTTCAGGCGATACGCCCACGGGTATGTTGGCGTATCTGGTTCAGTATGTGCAAGAGGGGAAATTATATTTAACGCAATGCTTTTTTGTAGGCCTTGATGAGTGGATTGGCTTAGATGAGAACATGGAA
>JAQBOT010000079.1 GCA_028287885.1 Pedobacter sp. | reverse complement strand
AACGATCCAGTGCTTGCGATAGCGAAAGAGCTTGAAGAAGCTGCCTTAAGTGATCCTTATTTTGTTGAGCGTAAGCTGTATCCAAATGTAGATTTCTACTCTGGTATCATTTATAGAGCTCTAGGCTTCCCAACAGATATGTTTACCGTTCTGTTTGCCTTAGGCCGTTTGCCGGGATGGATTGCACAATGGAAAGAAATGCATGAAAATAAAGAGCCTATAGGCAGGCCACGTCAGATCTATGTTGGTCATACAAATAGGGAGTTTGTCGAGATCTCTAAACGCTAGGTTCTGTAAGTGTTATAGACTTAAATATCTTTACTCATAAAAATGGCCCCAGAAAGTGTTGAACTCTTTGGGGCCATTTAAATTTACAACCCGCCTTACTTTTAGCGAGAATATTCGTTTGTTCTTTCCTAAGTCTAAAGTAGGATTACCGTTAGCGCGATAACTGTTACCGTTGATATCGCGAATACAATGGTATAGCAAAACATCAGGAAGAAGATCTTGAAGATAGTAACCCAGCGTCGGCTGCCGTAAAAGGTTTTCAAAGACCTGTATATATACCAGAGAATGTAAACTGACCAAAAGAAGCCAAGCCATCCGTCTAGGTTGTAAAACAAATTAAAGAAGTGTTGCAACAGCACTAGAATAAGGTAGCTAAGAAAAATAGCCGAATGAACATGAAAGGAATAGATTAGATGTTCATAGTAGTATTTTTTCTTATTGAAGTATACGACTTTCAAGATTAATGCAAAAAGGGGAAGTAAGATAAACATCATTTTAGGGATGTTATGCATGATCTCCTCTGTCATCTTCTTCTCTGCATCTGGATACTTTTGTAATTCCAGGTTTCTACGAATTATGTAATGCTTTAGGAAGTTGTCTCGCTTTGCGCTCGGTAGCAGCTTTTGCCTTTTCTCATAAGAAGCCACTGTAGTGTCTGAAGGAACAAACCATTTTTTGTTTATTTGGAATGATGTTTTACGTTCCTTCTCGGTGCGGTCCATTTTCATCTGAGTAACCGCGGCCCTGACAATACTATCTTTCATTGTTTGGCTGATCGGAACGCTAGTCATGGCTTCTCGTATCTGTGCGGCCTCAGCCATGGCCACACTGTCTCGTTCAACTTGGGGACGTGGAGATTGTACCTTTTCATCATTGTTCACACCGCCATTACGACCACTTAAAGTAACAATGAAGAATAAGATACTTATGAAGATGTAAAGTCGAATAGGATGAATAAAAGACACTCGTTTACCAGAAACATATTCTTTCGTAAGATTACCTGGTTTAACAAGTAGTGGCCTTATGGTTGCAAAGAATTTAGATTCAAAGTGAAAATAATCAGCAACGGCATGGCTGATCATATGAAAGGCATCTTCTCTTACTTCAATGTTTTCCTGACCACAGTGTGTACAGAAGTGTTCTTCTACATGATGGCCACAATTTAGACAGTTGTGCTCTGCTCTATATTTACCTGATGACATAAACGGATAAGTTGCTCATTTTCTCGTATTTGCTAGTGTAAGTGACCTTCAAGTGTAGGTTCATCGACCCGGCTATGCTTGTACTTAAATACAAAAGGGAAAATAACTGCGAGTACCAAGGTGTAAAGCGCAAAGGTGATCCATATGTTACGCCAGTCTTTACTTTGGTCTGCAAAAGTGAAGAACTTCTGGATAATAAAGCCGCTGGCGAAGCTACCGAACAAAGCACCAAACCCGTTTACCATCATCATAAACAACCCCTGGGCGCTTCCGCGCATCTTCGCATCAATTTGTGTCTCTACGAACAAGGAGCCTGAAATATTAAAGAAGTCGAAAGCCATGCCGTAGATTATACAAGACAATACAATCATCCATAATCCACCGGCAGGATTGCCATAAGCGAAAAGACCAAAACGCAGTACCCAGGCTAGCATACTAAATAACATTACATATTTGATCCCAAATTTCCTTAAGAAAAAGGGTATCGCTAATATAAACAAGGTTTCTGAAATTTGGGATATTGACATGATCACAGCCGGGTATTTCACTGCCAATAAGTCCTTGTATGCTGGCACAAGCTTAAAATCATGTAGAAAGGTATCTCCGTAGGCATTCGTAAGTTGTAATGCTGCCCCTAGAAGCATGGAAAACAGAAAGAACATGGCAAACTTCCGCTGCTTAAACAAGGTAAAAGCGCGTAAGCCAAATGCGTCGATGAAAGATCTGGTATTTACCTTATTGGCTAGCGGCAGGCATTTTGGTAGGGTAAAGGCATACAAACCTAGAAACAACGATACGGCTGACGCAATGTAAAATTGGTTGGAAGATGCTTCATTTCTACTGATACTAACTACCCATAAAGCAGCAATAAATCCAATTGTTCCCCAAATTCGGATGGGCGGATAGTCTTTCACAACATCCTTATTATCATTCTTTAGAGCGGAATAAGCTACAGTAATTGATAAGGACAAGGTGGGCATGTAAAAGATCATGTTAAGAAGAATGACCCAGAAGAACGTGGTTGGGTTATCAACCAGGGGCAAAGTAAACAAAACAATAGCTCCGAGAATGTGTAACATGCCAAGAAGCTTTTCTGCATTGATCCAACGATCAGATATTATGCCTGTGATGGCAGGCATAAATATGGATGCGATGCCCATTGTAGAAAAGATTGCGCCAAATTCGCTGCCAGACCATTGTTTGTTTTGAAACCAGTAAACGCCAATGGTAATTAGCCATGAACCCCAGATGAAAAATTGCAGGAAATTCATTATAGTTAAGCGTAACTTAACGTTCATAGTGATGTGTTATTTGATTTCGTAAGGAAAGTCGAATATAGGACTAAAATAGGGCATAAAGGAGAATGCACTGAAAAAGTTTAGATGCCTTTACCGCCATGATTATTAGCAACTTAATGTTAAGCTGAGTTTCTTTTATTCAGCTCATCTCTAATGCGCGCAGCTTTTTCGTAAGCTTCTTCGGCAATTGCCTCCTGAAGTTTCTGCTGAAGTTCTTCAAGGGAAAAAGATTTATAGCTGGTGCCCGGCATGGAGGTGTTGATGTCCTCTGATCCTTGTTCTTTTGATATGCTATCCATGTTTTCTAAGAAGAGAAAGTCATCGCCTTCAATAACAATGCCTGCAGAGGAAAGAATAAATTCGTAAGTAAAGATGTTTGCACTAAACCTAACTGCCAGCGCAATGGCGTCAGAGGTCCTTGCGTCGATCTCCTGAACATTCTCGCCGTCAGTACAAATTAGCTTGGCAAAGAAAACACCGTCAACAAGGTTGTAAATAAGCACCTCGCGAATATCGATATGGTAGGTTTGTGCAAATGTTTTGAATAGGTCGTGCGTTAATGGGCGGCTAGGAGTCATTTTCTCCATTTCAATGGCAATTGCCTGTGCTTCAAACGCACCAATGATGATTGGCAGGCGCCTCCGTCCATTTACTTCGCCAAGTACAAGCGCATATGCGCCAGATTGGGTTTGGCTATAGGATAACCCTACGATATCTAGTTTTACTTTTTTCATATTTAAGAATACAAGGTCAGACATTACATCCAACCCAATATTTTTATCCTTTATGTGCTTTTAACGCCTGGATTAATTTAGGTACAACTTCAAATGCATCACCAACTATGCCATAATCTGCAACTTTGAAAAAAGGAGCTTCAGGATCTTTGTTGATTACTACAATAACTTTAGAAGAACTGATACCAGCTAAATGCTGAATGGCACCTGAAATTCCTATCGCTATATATAAATTCGGGCTAATTGTGATACCCGTCTGGCCCACGTGTTCTGAATGCGGTCTCCAATCTGCATCGGAAACTGGCTTTGAACATGCGGTTGCTGCGCCTAATAAATCAGCGAGTTCTTCAATCATACCCCAGTTTTCTGGGCCCTTTAAACCTCTGCCAGCAGAAACAACACGTTCTGCATCTGCAAGAGAGACTTTGTCTGTCGCGCGGATAATTTCATTTACAATCGCACTGAAGTCAGCAGCCTTGGTTTCAGGACTAAATGTTTCTATGCTTGCCTCTATAGCAGATTCCTTTACGCCAAAGGCATTTGGATTTAGGGCAATTACCTTATTTGCTGATGTTACTTCCGTAACAGCGAATGCTTTTCCTGAAAAGGCGGTCTTTTTAACTGAAAACTTCTGACCTGTGATTACCGGCAGTTCCGTAGCGCCGTCTATTAAGCCAGCTTTAAGCTTAACAGCAATGCGGGGTGCTAATCCCTTACCAGAAAATGAATTAGATAATACAACTATGTCAGCATTTTCTTTTGAGGCTGCTTCCGTAATAATAGAAGCATATGCTTGATTGATAAAATTCTTCAGTTGCTCTGAAGTCACGGTTAATACTTTCGAAGCGCCATATTTACCCAACTCTTTAAGCTGTTGTTCTTCAACATTTCCTATAGATATTGCAGTAAGGTTTGTTCCCGTTTGATCGGCGATCGCTTTTGCGTAAGAAACTGCTTCATAAGCAGACTTCTTAAAATTACCATCTGCGTGTTCTATATATACTAAAACTGACATATAACGATTTAGAATGTTTTATTTATAATTAAGGTTTAGATTACTTTAGCTTCCTGATGCAATAGATCTATTAAAGTTTCTGTCTGTTCAGTAGGAACGAGCTTCACTGTACCACGTGGAGTGGGAGTTTCAAAGGACGTAATTTCAGACAACTTTTCGATTTCCTTACCTTCTATAACTTGTAAAGGTTTGGTTCTTGCTGACATGATTCCGCGCATGTTGGGAATCTTCGGTTCTGCAACGCCTTCAGCGCAGCTTGCAACGAATAAGCCTGAAACAGAGACAACTTCTTTTCCGCCTTCAATTTCGCGCTCTAA
>JAQBOT010000062.1 GCA_028287885.1 Pedobacter sp. | reverse complement strand
TTAGAGCTGATCTCTTTCCAGTCATACCTGAAAAACTTCCTTGTGCGTTGCTGTGAATTCACATATGCGGCTAGATCCCACGCTTCTTCATCCGTTAACCTGGGATCCATTTTTACAGGAGTATAGGGCATGTTATGTTTCACAAACGCAGCGAACCTCGAAATTCTAAACATGCCTGCACTTACATTGTAACTTTTTTCGCCCCAAAGGGGTGGATACAAGTATCCTGAAGCATCTTTGTTTTTAAGACCCTGTCCGTCTTTTCCATGACAGCTTTGGCACTTGGCTGAATATAACCCTCTCCCTTTTTGTGGATCAGCCGCACGTTTCAAGAAAGCAATCTCCTGTATTCCTGCGCCGACTGGTTTAACGCCTTTCGGCACATCCTTACCGAGCCAGGACAGATATGCTTTAATAGCCTTCATTTCGCGACTTAGCGTGTCTATCTTTTTTCCGTTCATACTGCGCTCCATGCACTCATTCACCCTGAATTCTATAGATTCAACTCTGCCGCTTCGAGGCCTGTATTTTGGATAGTTTGAAAAAACTGCGGCGAATGAGTTGCCAAATGGACGGGTTCCTCCATCCAGGTGGCAGTTCTGACATTCCATTCCGTTACTGATCCTGGCAATGGAGCCTTTTGGGCCATAATACTTCGAAGTATGCACAATAAGATCTCTGCCATACCTTATCAGGTTTGATTCTGAGTCAGCAGGAAGCTTATTGATATCCGGTGCTTTCCAGCCGAGATCTTTGGAGGTCGCTTTAATTGGTTTTTTGCTTTGCTCTCTGCAGCTGTTCAGCATTAGGGGAAACATGGCCATAAATATGACAATGATGCTCAAGTGCCGAATTTTATAAGCTTTCATAATAGAACCACACCTTTCATTAAAGCCTTATTGCGCTACTTTGATGTACCCCCAACCTTCTTTCTGCTTCATTACAATTTCATAAATTCCATCAGGGACCACTTCAACGCCTGGAATGAGCTGACTTTTGTCTACATGATTTCTGTTGAGCGTCATCCCGCAAACTTTAAAGGAGACGTGATTGGTGTTAATCAACTTGGTAATGGCGTCAGAATGTGCAGATTTGTCTTTAAGCACAAGATTGAGGCCTTGTCCGTAAACAACAGCTTCCAGGTTTGCTTCCGGACTTGCTGTTTTGATCAGAGATAGTTCGCGGATAACGGCCTGTTGGCTAACCGAATCTTTAACCGAGACGTCGAAGACTGCCTGGTAGTTTTTTAACTGTGCATTGCTGCTATAATAAAAGAATAATAGCACAAATGCTGAAAATAACTTTTTCATTGATTCAAAATATTAAACGTGGATATGCCGCAGGACTGCCTGCGCGGAATCAAGTACCCACTATAAATAAAGAACAATCGAGTCGTGAAAATCAAGTATTAAAATACGCAAAACAGCCAGAATTTGCAAGTTGACAAAATGCTTTTTCTGTGCCCCATTACCTGTGCTTCACCAAGCCTCGTTAGCTAGCTAAGTTTGTATTTAATGTTTTCTCCTTCTTCCCACACGCAAAAAGCTTTGCCATCTGGCAGAATACTAATCCTGGCTGAACTTCCCTTCCCAAGGTCGATGGTTTTGTTGCTCTTTAGATTATACAGTCTAATCGTGCCATCTTCCTGCCATCCAATGTAAGTGTTACCGCTACCCTGGGCCATGCTCACACCACGCCCTGCGCCAATCCTTCGTTCCGCTAACTTACCATTGATGTAAAACACTTCTCCATTTCGTTGCCATGCTGCAGACAATACGCCTTTGTCATTCACAGCCGACCCTCCGCCATCCATGGGGCAGCCCGCTAGCTTCCATGTTCCGTATCCGGATTGAACAGCATTTGTAAAAGTCTGGCCATTGTTGGTCGATGTGGAATAGTAAATGTCTCTTGAACCATTGATCCAGTTTCTAAATGTAATCGCAATCTTGTTGTTATTCCAAGAGATGTTGGGTTTGCAACATTCACAAACATGTCCCTCAGGTGATCTATAAACAAGTTTATTTGTCTTCCATGAACCCGTATTAGAATAGGTAGAAAAGAATATATTATTCAACTTCGCAATTCTGACGTCAAGCCATACCGCAAAAAAGTGATCATGTTCATCAGCTGTAATCGACATCAACCCTTCAGGCGCAGATCCTTTTAAATCATTTACATGAGATGTCGTCGTCCACACGTTTTTGGAATGATCCAGCTTAAAGGAGTGAATTTCTCCGTTCTTGTCCATAGCCGTTATCATGCTATAATGTAAGGAGGAGGCAATTTGCGGACCCCTAGTGTGACCCAGGTGCATATTCGGGACCTCAGCAACCAAAACGGGCGTTGAAAAACTTTGACCATGATTTTTAGAAGTGATGCAATAGATCTTTGCAGCTTGCCCGTAAACGACCCTAATCGTCCCATTAACATCAATGGCGGCATTTGGTTGCTTACCGTTGATTGGCGATATTGCCATACTGATTGTGCTAAGAAAGCAGAAGGCTATAGCTACGAACACTCGAAAATAATACTTCATAGGTCTTTTTTTGGTGCTGTTATCAAACAAGATAAATAACACGCTAAGTTACCAAAAACTTGCAATGTCAAGTTAGCAAAAGTCCAATGTTGTGTTACGAAAAAGTAGCAATGGTAGCCAGTAAGTTAGAGGCTCTAAAGTAGTTGTTAAATCAAGGCCCAAACATTTCAATTGACAATGACCTAAGCTTGTGTCAGGTGCTTGTCAATAAGTTAAATTGTAATGCCTTAATCGGACTTCTGGCGTTATGTTTTTTCACAAAGGTCGGTGCCGTTTACACATTGAGGCCGTACCTTTAACTGTTTAAAAGAGACAACTGTTTAAAAGAGAAAACCATATGAATGAAGAAAAAGCTATTCTAGCCGGTGGTTGCTTCTGGGGTGTAGAAGAATTATTTAGGCATTATCCTGGCGTGACTTCCACTGTTGTAGGTTACACCGGGGGTGATGTTCCAAATGCGACTTACCGAAACCACGGAACTCATGCCGAAGCATTAGAAATTACATTTGATCCTACGCGTTTGTCATACCGCGAACTACTTGAGTATTTTTTCCAAATTCATGATCCATCAACACGAAACAGGCAGGGGAATGATGTAGGCGCCTCTTACCGTTCTGCAATATTCTTTTTGGATGAGCAACAGCGGGAGACTGCCAAAGCTTTGATCGCGGAGCTGGATGCTTCTGGTAAGTGGCCTGGTAAAATTGTAACAGAGGTTGTCCCGGCATCTGAATTTTGGAATGCAGAGGAGGAACACCAAGACTATTTACAAAAGAATCCCTACGGGTATACCTGCCACTTTGAAAGGCCCGATTGGAAATTATAATACCGCTTGACTAATGGAGAACAAGAAGCGGGTTTTTGAGAAATACAACTTCATTGCCGACTGGTATTCTCAAAGCCGGAACCAGGATTTAATGGAAAAGGGCTATCTAGATAAGCTGATCAACCTACTTCCCGAAGGTGCAAGCATTCTGGACCTGGGCTGCGGAACTGGAAAGCCAATGATGGAGTATCTTTTAAATCATGGATTTCAGGTGACTGGTGTGGATGCCAGTTATAAGATGCTGGAGATAGCAAAAGAAAACCTGCCCTCTGCCACGTTTTTTGAAGCGGATATGCGTGAGCTTTCACTGGACATGAAGTTTGATGCAATTATGGCTTGGCATAGTTTCTTCCACCTTCCACAAGAAGACCAGCCGTACATGTTTGATATATTCCTGAAGCACATGAATACAAATGGTATCCTGATATTTACTTCAGGCAAGGAGCGGGGGGAGGCCTGGGGGATGAATGGAGGGGAAAACCTTTTTCACGCCTCCTTAGATGCCCAGGAGTACAGATCGCTGCTAAAAAAGCACAACTTCCAGGTACTTGAATACAAGGAATATGACGCGGAATGTGGTGGTGCTACAGTTTGGACGGCCCAGTTGCAGAGCACCTAAGCTTTCTGCAACTGCCGCTGCAGCTTCTATTGCTGTTGCTATTGCAACTGCTGGTTCTTAATTTAACCCTAAAATGTAACTATACGCATTAAGTGTACCTTAAATATCTGGTATTCCCTACGTCTTTTATGTTCGCTACTTTTTCAGAATTAGATAACCGTAAGAGGGAATAATTAAGGTCTTTCCTATATCAAAAACTTCAGCTGTTATCACGTTGGTCCATTTAGAATCACGAAGCTTCTCTGGAATATCGAAGTTAACCTGTTTGTCCCTAAGGTTCGACAACACAAAAACCTCCTCCGATCCTTTTTTCTTAACAAAAGCACTAACGTCATCATTACTATAGCTTCGAACTTTGTTGGAACGCAATGCAACGCTTTGGTTTCTTATCGCCAGAAGTTTCTTGTATTCTGCCGTAAGCTGCGGATTCAGACTCCAGTCTATCTTTCTTGTAGTGAATGGAAAAACAAGCCTAAACGGAGTTCCAACCTCTTGTCCATTATAGATCATAGGTACACTGTTCATGTAAGCAGCGACCACAAAAGCCGCCATTGCTCCTCGATCTCCCCCAAACAACTCCTGTGGAGTTCCATCCGATCCATTTACATCATGATTGGTCAGATATCTAACAATTTGTTGTTTCTTAGAGGCACCTTTATGGTCAGCAATGTTTACACTGTCTATAGATTTAACCGATTTACCCTTCGCATAAACAGCTTTGAGATTCTCGAAAAATGAAAAGCCAAAGTTATAATCAAAGCCTGCCTTGTAGTGATCACTTCTCCTGCCTTCCGCCAACAAAAGCAGTTCACGATTTGGAATATTTCTTAGTTCATGGACTGCCTGTTTCCAGAAATCATACGGTGGTCCATCTGCATAGTCACAACGAAAGCCATCAATATTTGCGTTAAGCACCCAGTACTTCATCGATGCAATCATCTCTTTCCGCATTTCGACGTTTTTAAAATTCAGTTGTGCTACATCCGACCAGCCCATTCCTGGAGGGCTCAATATCTTGCCAGTACTATCCTGCAGATACCAGGATTTGTTTTTGGTCCATGTGTGATCGAAAGAAGTATGATTTGGAACCCAGTCCAGGATCACAGACATCTGCTTGGCATGGATGCTATCAACAAGCGCTCTTAAGTCCTGCAAGCTCCCAAACTCTTCATTTACTGACTTGTAGTCCCTTACGCAATACGGTGAGTTAACCGACTTCAGCTTACCAATCGGGTATATCGGCATCAGGTAAATAACATTAACGCCAAGGTTTTTGATAGAATCAAGCCTGGGTAATATGCCCTGTAAGTTCCCCTCGTTACTAAATGTTCGAATGTTGATCTGGTATAATGTTACGTCATTCGGTTTAGGCAGGCCTGATGCATTCTGCTGTGCAAAGCCGTTGACTGTAGAACAGAACTGTGTTACTAATATGGCAAAAAGGACTAAGCGATTTTTCATTGCTGCGTATTCAATTTTAAAAGCGCAAAATACAATTAATTGAAAGGGTTTTGTGTAAATAACATTTTCCTCCTTTGTTAATTTGTTTCAGTAATTTTAGGTGTATTTATAAAAAAGATATTCAACCATGAAAGCTATTGAAATTATTTCTATACCAGTAACTGATCAGCAAAGAGCTAAGCAGTTCTACCTAAACCTGGGTTTTGAAATCGTTGTGGAGGCACCCTACCAACATGGTCAAAAGTGGATTCAAATGGGATTTCCTGGTGGCGGGGTATTTATTACCCTGGTAACCTGGTTTGACAACATGCCGCCTGGCTGTATCAATGGTTTCGTTATCAAAACCGGTGATGTTGCCAAAGACAGAGAAGAGCTTCTTGCAAAAGGTGTGCAACCAGAAGAGATTGACGACACGCCATGGGGTAAGTTCATGGCCGTAGTAGATCCTGATGGAAATCGCATTAGCTTGCACCAGGATAAATAAGCCATGCTGGGGATTGACGTGTCTATAATTGATAATTTTATAAATAGGTCATTTTATAAATTATAATTAATGAAGATTAATCCCCAGCAAGGTTCCATTTAAAACAAGATCCGTCTTTTCGATCAGGCCTTGTGCCCGGCGAATCCGCAGAACTCAGGCTCCCTTGATTTGGATCAGCAAAAAGATACCTATGGGTTGCCAGCGACATGAGCATCAGATCACCTCGCAACATGTCCTGCCATTGGAACAAAGATGCAATACCTTTTTCTTCCTTTTCAATCCGGACTTCAGCCATGCCACCCATGCCTTTAACAACAACGAAGCCTCCGTCTGTTACCGATTGCAAGGCTACGCGGCCGTTTCCACGATCTAAGACTCTAAACTGACTGACATTTCCCTTTGTAAAAGGACTACCCATTGATGCCGGCCTAACAAAGTTTTTCCAATTAACCAAGACAGTACTGTCGGCAAGACTTGTCAGTGTAATCAACTTTCCATAAGGTATAGGCCTAGTGAGGCCTCGGGACCGGGGTTCCTCTACCGTAAAGTTGTTAAAATCTACAGAACCACCTTCAACGCCAGCCGTATTGTAATTAAATAGCGCAAACCGAACGCCCTGGAAGGTTCTAAGCTGAAATACCATGATCGTTGTGTCACCAATCTGCTTAAACGTCTTGCCATCGGTACTGTAACTGAACAACGCTTTCTCGGTATCGAAGTTGCAATGTACACGCAGCCAAACATGGCTTGTATTTATTTTTGCAGTAAGCACTTTTCCGCTTTGCTGGTCGTACTGCTTAAGCTCAGTTTGGTTGCCATTTCTGTTTACTCCCAGCCAGGCATACGGAAGGTTAAGAAGGGCCAGGCCTGCCTGATCACCCATTTTCAAGTTTTTGGTTTCCAGCTCTGTAGTTGCAGTAGACTCGGGCCCCACGGCACGTTGTGTAAGAGAATTTCTCGCAGTCCAGAAATCTTTTGCTGGTAAAGATGACAGCCGCAGGTATCCCTTTTTCGCACTTAGCGACCATTTTCCCTCCTTGGGCACATGGTTCCATTGCCAGATTGGTTTCAGCTTACTGCCAGAAAAATCATCGGAGCGTTCATAAGGTGCAGCAGGCGCCGTAGAGAAACCAGTATTCGGTTTAATCCAGGTTGCTGGTGAGCGGGTCAGATTGCCCGGAAGTCCGAAATAGGGCCAGCCGTTCTGCCAGGTCACCGGCGACAAACTCGTAAGTCTCCCTGTAGAATTGTGATCCATCATAGACCATCCCCACCATTCTCCAGACTGTGTTTGCACAATGCCACCTTGGTGCAGAGGGATCGAACCTACGTAATTTGGTTTGGGGGCAATTAACGTAAAAGGTGGACCGGTTCTGAGGTCCTTGTGTTGCCAACCCGTCCCAACGCCAAAACTTTCTTCTGCACTCATCACATTGATTTCGTACGGACCTGTAGGCTTATCCGAACGTAAGCAGACCTGATAACAAAGGGGGTCATAGTTCGTATTGGTGATGTAATACTTTCCGTTGATCTTATAAAAGTGTGATCCTTCACCTGCACCGCTGCTTTTTGGTACGATAACCTGTTCTGTCCCAAGCTTAATATCTGTAAGATCTTCTGTTAACTCAGCTATTTTCAACTCATCATAACCCCATACAACATATACTTTCCCATCATCATCAAACAAAACAGAAAGATCGTGAAAAGATTTTTTCATCGCGGTATGTGTCCATGGTCCTGCGGGATTTGTTGCCGTATACAATTGAGCAGTCTGCCCATTTACATTAAAGAAGATATAGAATTTGCCATTGTGATAACGGAAACTTGGCGCCCATACACCTTGCCCGTAAATATCCTTTCCGTTTTCGAGCCTGTAGGCTGGCCCAAAATCTAGCTTATCTACTACGTAGCATACAAATTTCCAGTTCACCAGATCCTTTGACTGCAAGACTGGTAACCCTGGCATTGCATGCATGGTTGTGCCGGTGAGATAGTAGTTATCGCCAACGCGGATGAGGTCAGGGTCAGAGAATTCATCGTAAAACAAGGGATTTGTAAAGGTTCCGTTGCCATTGTCTGAAGTCCAGGTTTTGGGCGAAGTTTGTGCTAGAGAGAGAACAGCTGAACTCAGAATCAGGACTGTTAACAACAACTTACTGTAAAATGGTGCGGGTAGGGAGGCAAGATGTGTTTTCATGAACTTCAATATCTGGTTATCGCTTGTAGGATCAAATTTGATCCAGCATTTGCATCATGAAGATATAAAAAAATATTAAATGTCTTATATACGTTTATTGTTTTCCATCAAGTATTTATTACGCCTTAAAAGATATGGCAGCGAACTTCGGCTTTCTAAAACGAATTGAATAATTTGATCAAGCAGTTTCAACGAATGCTAGAGACACGTTCCAGCAGCCCTAAGCTTTCTGACCCAACCAAGTTGGTGATTAAAAAGGCTTTTTACCCTCAAGGTATGACTGCAGGGGCTGGCTATAAGCAGTACCGACCGGCAACTCAGTTCCTCCAATCCAAACCGTTCTTTTATCGGCTTTAGTAATATGTTGTGTTGCCACAATAAACGACCGGTGTATTTGCAAGAAAGCACTTGAAGACAACAATTCAATGGCCTGAGACATGGTAAGTCTCGATACGATGGTATTCGCTCTTAGAACAAACTTGACATAATTGCCGGCACTTTCTGCATACAAGATCTCATCAGGTTGCACCCTGATCTGTTCATATCCGCTCTTTATGAAAAAAGGACTGCTAACACCTTGTGGGTGTTCTTTTTTTCTTCGCAATTCATATTGTTCGTTTGCCTTATTACAGGCTTTCAGGAAACGCGTTAGGGAAAAAGGCTTTAACACGTAATCGATTGCATTAAGCTCAAAGCTCTGAACAGCATGTTCACTGTAGGCCGTAGTAAAGATTACCATTGGTGGATTTGTAATGCTTTTCAAAAAGTCTGTTCCGGAGATCCCGGGCATTTTTATGTCTAAAAAAAGTAGGTCAATTTGGCCTTCCTGCAGCTTTTCTAAGGCGCGAAAAGGGTTGCTGAAATATCCTTCCATAGAGAGAAATAGCACCTGTTTCGCCAAGCTTTTAATCACTTCCAGGGCAACAGGTTCATCATCTATGGCTATTGCTCGTAACATGTCTCTTTTTTCATGGTCAGTTTCAAATCGATGGTCAGCTTAGAAATATACGTATTTCCCTCCGCTGCATAGAATATTTCATGTCCTCCTGGGTAGAACATCTGAAGGCGCTGTTCTACGCTGTTCAAGCCAATTCCAGAATTGTCCTTTTCATAATCCTCAGACTTTAATTTGTGAATACTGTTGCGGACTTCATAATGCAATATGCCGTTTGCTATGCCGAGCTTGATGTTTATAAAAGACTTTTCTGCAAGATCGATGCCGTGCTTAAAAGCATTTTCAACGAAAGGTATTAGCAACATAGGTGCAATCTTCAAATCAGCATTATCGCAGTCAATCTGATCTTCAATGCAGATATCCTCGGAGGCTTGAATGCGTAGCTTTTGTAGGTCGATATAGTTTCTAAGGTAAGCAAGTTCTTTATCAATGCTAATGTAGTCCAATGTGTTCTCATGAATCATAAAGCGCATCATATCACCAAGTTTCTGCGTGCTTTCTGCAGTTCTATGTGCACCTTCCATCAAGGCTGTGCCGTAAATGGTATTTAGTACGTTAAAAAGGAAATGTGGATTGATCTGCATGCGCAGTAGCTGTAGGTCAGCGTTCGTCCTTGTTAAAGCTTTTTGTATGCCTCGCAAGTTGAGGATCTTGTCTTTTTCCTGCTTGTAATCTAACCAGGTAATCGGGATAACAAAGGCTATTTGAAGGATCCAAATGAGGCATACATTTACAATTGACCAGTATTGGCCAAGTGTAACACTAAAAAGGAGCGTATAAAGAAAGCTGGAAAATAGGACTGGGCCAGCTACTTGCCAGTCATAAAATGACCTATCCCCCTTGAGCGGAAAAAGAAAAAATTTGTTGGTCAGGAAAACCCCTTGTGTTGGTAATAAGCAGGCGTAATAGATGTTGTAATATAAAGGATTTGGCACCAGATTAAAGACGCCAGCGAATATGGGTAAGCTGAAAAGCCGCACAAAAAACAGGGTGGTTTCATTTAATACGACTACCGTCAAAGCATTGCTCTTGCTTGATTGTTGTAAATTCCAGATGGTAGATTCCCTTATCGCTGCATAAGACAGATAAATGCTGAGCCAAATGAAGGCGACTCCTAAGCCACCGAATGTATTTAGAAATGGCTGCGGGTGCTGACCAAAGGTGAATAAGAAATCATTTGTTTGTGATTGATGCGCTGCACTCAAATAGAAAGATGCGAAATTGATCACTGGCCCAATTAGATACGCAACCAAAAGTAGCTGGAACACAGCCCAGGTGATTCTCACCAAGCTCGTCTTTTGCCTAACGATCATCGGGATAATAATGCGATTTATCCAGAAATACACAAACCACAATAAAACTACCGTACCAATCTGCGGCATCGATATACCGGCAAGTTCTTTAAACGTCAGTCCCGACATAAGAAACATGTCATACAAATATTTACCTATCAGAACTGCTGCAATGATACCAACCAAAACAGCCTCGTGTTCACGCCATCTAATTTTCATAACCTTGTTTTTTGATCAATATTAAAGCATTTAGAAAAGCGTTTTAGAAAAAAGTGACCAACACGAGTTATGTGGGATTGATAGGCGTTAAATACAAGAATTTGCATTAAATTAAGGCCGCGGAGATAATTACTCAAAGACGGAAAAGAAGAAAATCGCTTATGAAAACTGAAAAAGAAAAGATGCTCGATGGAGAATTGTACAACCCTCTGGATGTACAACTTTCGGATGAAAGGTTGGCTGCGCGTCTATTAATTAAAAAATTAAACGACACTTCTGAGGATCAGGTAGAAGAAAGAAACCGATTGATCCGAGACCTAATTCCGCATGGCGGAGCCGGTTTGTGGCTGCAGCCCCCGTTCTATTGCGACTACGGCACCAACATCCACATAGGTGATAATGTGTTTTTTAACTTCAACTGTGTTATTCTAGACGTGATGGATGTAACAATTGGCAGTCGTACGCTAGTCGGCCCGAATGTTCAAATTTATACAGCCACACATCCAACCAGTCATAAAGAACGCGCATCCGGTGTAGAATTGGCGAAGCCCATTGTGATCGGAGAAGATGTATGGCTGGGTGGGAGCGCTGTCATTTGCCCGGGTGTGACCATTGGCGACCGGAGCATCATTGGGGCCGGTAGCGTAGTTACAAAAGATATTCCTTCTGACGTAATTGCTGCAGGCAACCCCTGCAGAGTTCTCCGCCACCTAAATCCTGACACGACAGAAGCCTAAACTAAAAGTTTTGTTCGTCGGCACTTGGGCCATAGGTTCCAGGGATCGGAATGTCAAGCAGCCGTAGGTATACTCCCAATTGTGCGCGGTGGTGTATGGTTTGGCTAAGAGCATGTCGTACAAGTTCCCTTTTGGTTATAGCCATGTAAATATTCTCGGCATCTCGAAGCTTCCATTCAGGGTCTAAATCTTCTTCTTTAGCCTCGTTGATGTGCTGGTGTGCTCCGGTTAGTGCTTGTTCAAAAATTGCAAGCAGTTCCTCTTTCGTATTCCACTTAGGTGGGGAATACGGGCTTGTTGAAAAGTCCATTTCATCCGTAGTAAACGCCATGCTGATCCAGCCTGGAAGTTCAGCAATGTGACCTGCAAGCTGTTTAATGGTCATGCTTTTCGGATGTGGTTGCCAGTCGTGTTTGTCATCCGGAATGCGTTCCAACATTTTACGTGTTACGGCAGACTCTTGGTCCAGCTCTTTCAAAAACTCTTTCAATGTTGACATATGTTGTTTGTTTTAATTCAACTTATAAATAAGCTGTGTTGGTTTTCTTACCAGGCAGCAGCAGGTTGAAGTTAGGAAATATTTCGTTACACGACAACATAGATTATAAAACAAAAAAACCTTTGAAGCAGTCGCGGTGATTTACGTCGACTGTTTCAAAGGCTATGCACAACTCAACGCTGGCTTGTTG
>JAQBOT010000060.1 GCA_028287885.1 Pedobacter sp. | reverse complement strand
ATTTCGCGCTTTTTGCTGCAAGATTTGGTTATAAGATCAACATGAAGTCTGACAGGGAAATCGCCAAGTCATTGAACTATTTAATGGAAGATGTTGAAGGAAAGAAAGAACAAAATGTTCTTACCCAACTGGCAATTCGTTCCATGGCAAAAGCAATTTATACAACCAAGAAAACAAGCCACTACGGACTAGCTTTCGATCACTATACCCACTTTACCTCACCGATCAGAAGATATCCCGACGTGATGGTACACAGGCTCCTTGCGGCTTATCTGAACAATGAGAAGTCCGGCAGTGAGGATGAGTATGAAACAGCAGCTTCGCACTCCTCTGCGATGGAGAAACGGGCCGCCGATGCGGAACGTGCTTCTATCAAGTATAAGCAGGTCGAATACCTCGAAGAAAATGTTGGTAAGCTGTTCATGGGCATAATATCTGGCGTCACCGAATGGGGCATGTATGTGGAGCTAATTGAAAACAAATGTGAAGGTATGATCAGGCTGAGAGATATTGCGGACGACTTTTACGTTTGGGATGAAAAGAACTACTGTATTGTAGGACAACGCAAGAAAAAGAAATACCAACTTGGCGATGAAGTCAAGGTTAAGGTTAAAAAGGTAGACTTGTCTAAACGCCAGATTGATTTCACGTTAATACAAGAATAATTGACAAATAAAAGAGCATTAATGTATACAATCCCAGAATTGCAGCAACTGATAGAAAAAGCAATACCTGAAATTGATTATCCTACGCATCCAAACAACTTATATGAGCCTATTTCATATATAATGAACCTCGGGGGCAAGAGGCTCCGCCCGGCCCTGGTTCTTATATCTACAGATCTCTTTGGTGGTGATGTGTTGAAGGCCATGCCTGCGGCACTTGCCATTGAAACCTTTCACAACTTTACCCTGATTCACGACGATATCATGGATAATGCGCCTTTAAGAAGAGGTAAACAAACTGTACATGAGAAATGGGGTACCAACAACGCCATATTGAGCGGTGATGTGATGATGGTTGAGGCCAACAAGCAATTGGCGCAGGTTGACAGCAGTGTTTTAAAATCGGTTTTAAATGCATTCAATGCAACTGCCCAGGGCGTTTGTGAAGGGCAGCAGCTCGACATGGAGTTTGAAACGCGTGAAGATGTAAGTATTGCTGAATATATAGATATGATTCGTCTTAAAACTGCTGTACTAGTGGGCGGTGCCATGAAACTCGGCGCCATTGTTGCCAATGCATCGGAAATACATGCCGACCTGATCTATGAATTTGGTGAAAACCTCGGAATCGCCTTTCAGCTTCAGGACGACATACTTGATGTATATGGTGACCCGGAGAAATTTGGAAAGCAGGTAGGTGGCGATATCATCTCAAATAAAAAGACCTTCTTGTTGCTCTCCTTGAAACAACTATTAACTGCTAACGATCAGCAGCGTTTTACAGCACAAGACCATAACGACACGGAGGTTAAAGTGAAGAATATTACCAGCCTGTACAATGAATATGAAATTAAACAACTCGCTACTGAAGAGATGCAGCTTCACCTGGAAAAAGCCTTTGATGCCTTAAACAGAATCGATGTTCCGGCAGAAAGGAAGAAAGAGCTTATCGAGCTTGCCAACGAACTGATGAACAGAGAAAGCTAAGATTAAACATAATCTAACATTTAAAAGCCTTAGTTACTAAGGCTTTTTTTATGCCTGTATTGAAACACAGATGGCCCACAACAGAAAAAGGCCACAGTGTTAAACTGTAGCCTTTCCTAAATTCTTTATGATTATTCTGCCGGAGCAGTTTCTGCAGCAATAGATGCCTGCGCTTCAGCAATTTCTTCAGCTGTAAAAGGAAGAATAGATACGTAAGACTTGTTATCTTGTTTCTTTTTGAAGATTACTGTACCGTCGACCAAAGCGAATAATGTATGGTCTTTACCAATACCTACGCCTTTATCTGGATGGTGTTTTGTACCACGTTGACGTACTAAAATATTTCCAGCGATAGCTAATTGACCACCAAAGATTTTAATACCTAATCTCTTGCTATGCGATTCACGACCGTTTCTGGAACTACCGGCTCCTTTTTTATGTGCCATTTTATTTTATATTATAAAGAGGGGAAAGCCCTTCTTTCAATTTAACTTTAATTAATTACAAACTGATATTCTCAATCTGGATCTTAGTGAAATACTGGCGGTGGCCATTTTTCTTCTTGTATCCTTTTCTACGTTTCTTTTTGAAAACGATTACCTTATCACCTTTTAAATGAGACACGATTTTAGCTGATACGATTGCGCCACTAAGTGCAGGAGCTCCTACAGAAATGATTCCACCATCTTCAACCAACAATACATTGTCAAATTCAATACTAGCGCCTTCATCTCCCTGTAAACGGTGTACAAAAAGATGCTGGTCTTTTGCAACTTTGAATTGCTGTCCTGCTATATTTACTATTGCGTACATTGTTAAATAATTATTTTTTTAAAATTGTTTGTTTTTATTGAGGTGCAAATATAGAATTTATTTCTCAAAATACATAGGAGATTAGTTTTTCTTTCCATATCTGTCTTCCGCATCATTTATCGTCTGCTCAACAAGCGTTTTCATCTGCACAGCCAGATCTCGAAGTTTAGGAACCTCTTCAAAATCGCTCACATAAATCACCTTCTTCGATGTTCTTTTGTAGTTAAACTGGAGTTCATACCTCAAAGCAGTCGTTTTGTTGATGTCTGTACCCTGGTTGACAATAACTTCCGGGAAGTTCCAAAATCCAAGCACACTCGCCTTGTTATGCAGGTAAATGATATCGTCTTTTCTAAGTTTCACATTGGTTTTAACCAAAGAATCTTTCTCATTCAGGTATTGGTAATCGCCGGTTACTGAATTGTATGTATTCTGCAGAACTCTCCCAGTGCCCCACTTATATTGGATGGAAACAAACTCATCCGAACGGAAAGGCGCATTCTTTAGTATTGGGCGGTAATACGCAATACAATAAATTAGAAACGGAACCACAACCGTTATTATTAAAAATATCTTCTTTGTCTTATCACTCATGTTTGTGTTTTTGTCCTGTGTTGATTAATCCTCCGACTCGCTCAGCTCGCCTTCCCACTTGCTTACTACCGCCGTAGCAAGACTGTTCCCAATAACGTTCGTCGCAGACCTTCCCATATCCAGTAAGGGATCGATACCAATCAGCAAGGCGATACCTGCCTCCGGAATATTAAACGTTGCAATCGTGCCAGCAATAACTACCAGCGATGCCCTCGGTACGCCAGCAATTCCTTTACTCGTAAGCATCAAAATCAACAGCATAGTAATTTGTTGCTGGAAGGAAAGATGGATGCCGTAGGATTGTGCAATAAACAAGGAAGCAAAGGTCATGTATAACATGGAGCCATCCAAATTAAATGAGTAGCCTAATGGTAATACAAAACTCACAATTTTATCCTTACAGCCGAATCGCTCAAGCTGAAGTAAGGTTTTAGGATAGGCGGCCTCACTGCTGGCTGTACTAAACGCAAGCAGCGTCGGTTCCTTCATTCTGTTCATCAAATTAAAGACGCGACCTTTCAAAATAGAATAACCAATCATGATCATGATAAACCACAAGAGCAACATGCTGGCATAAAATTCACCAACAAACAAAGCGTACGTAGACAACACACTCAAACCTTGCTTTGCAACAATCGCAGCCATCGCACCAAATACAGCAAATGGAGCGAAGTTCATAACATATCCCGTAATCTTCAAAATAACATGCGCAACGGAGTCGAAGAAAGCGATTACAACATGTCCCTTTTCTCCTATCGCTGCTGTAGCAACACCGAAGAACAAGGAAAATACAACAATCTGCAAAATCTCATTCGTTGCCATGGATTCAGCAAAACTTCTGGGAACGATATGGGAAATGAAATCCTTAACAGATAAAGCAACAGCGTGCACACCAGTGTCTATATTGCTTGGTGGCAAGGAAAGGTGCATCGCTTCTCCTGGTTTAAACAAGTTGACCAGTATCATTCCGAGTAGAAGCGACAATAAGGAAGCACTCAGGAACCAAAGCATGGTTTTGCCTCCAATACGTCCAACGGCTTTGATATCGCCAACCTTTGCTACGCCTACAACGAGTGTTGTAAAAACCAGCGGTGCCACAATCATTTTAATCAATCGCAGAAAAATGTCGCTTAGCAATGTCAATGGCTCCAAGTCCTTCTCTCTGGATTTTTCCGTATCCTGGCGAACTTTCGTAACTTCAGCCTTTTGTTTATTTAAATCTTTGTAATCACTTGTAGTAGTATCCTTTATGCTTAAAAGTTTTAAGTCAATAGTCTTAGTTTGATCCTCAGACCTGATGATGGTTTCATTATACGCACTAAAAGAACTTACATTTAGGTAGTACCCCAACCCCACTCCGAGTATTAATGCAATGAAAATAAAAAACGTTAACCTGTTATGTTTCGACATTCAATTCTTATTAATCCTTATAATCCGTAAAACTACGATAATAAACTTATTCTATAAACAATGTTTAAACCCACAAATTTGAATGTTGGTGTAACAAAGCTCAACCTAGAATATCTAATATCATATCAAAACAGCGTAAGTGGAGCACAAAGACCAGCTATTTAAACAAATCTTCGATACCAACTCCAAGAAGATCTTTCATTTATGTTACGGCTATACAGGTGATACCGATGCCGCTAACGACCTTCTTCAGGAAACCTTTTTAAAAGTCTGGCAAAACCTGGATAAATTCAGAAATAAGTCCTTAATCTCAACTTGGATATACAGAATTGCTGTAAATACCTGCCTAACCTATCTTCGCTCTGAGAAAAGGCAGGCCAAAGAAGAACTTACCGACAACATTATAGAAAACCGTGTAGAGGAGTACTCAGAGAAAAACGAGCAGGTGGCAATGCTTTATAAAAGCATATCCAAGCTCGAAGAAAACGATCGATTTATTATTACAATGGTATTGGATGAACTGCCATATCACGAGATTGCTGAGATCTCCGGCATCAGCGAAGGAAACCTTCGCGTCAAAATTCACCGTATTAAACAACGACTAACAGAACTATACAATCAACATGCAAGAGTTTGAACATATACAATCACTTTGGGATACGCATAAGGTTGAGGTAAAAATCTCTTCCGAGGAAATGCTTGCTCAGGTAAAAAAGGATGTGAACGGAATTAGAACCAAATCACTATTAAACATTACTGGCATGGTTCTGTCTTTCCTCGCAATCACATCTATTTGGCTATTTTACGACGTACAAAGCTGGACAACACATGCAGGATTAACAATTATCATCAGCTTTGTGGCCATTTATACTTTTATCCTGTATAAAAGTCACAAGCTAATTGCACAAAGCGATTTCACTTTACATCCAAAAGCTTTTCTTAACAATTTGAAGGAATATCAGCTTAACCGCTTCAGTCTTTACAACAAACTATACTGGATTTATACTGTTGCATTGAGTATTGGTGTTACGCTCTTCTTCTTCGAAACGCTCGCGAGATTTGATCTATGGCTTCAATGCCTAATTATAGCACTAACCTTCGGCTGGATCCTGTTCTGCTCTGCATTGGTTCGCAAAGTGGCCATGAAGCGCGAAAGGGAGAGAATTGCGTTGCTAATCGAAAAATTCGAGCGTTTGAGTGTTCAGTTTAAGGAACCAGACTAAACTATTCTTCTTTGACTTCCTTAACAGAAAAGCTATTTCCGCTTAGTGTATACTGAACCTCTTTCAGATCGCCCGCTTTTTCCGTGGAGTCTCTTGGATTTACGATCGGGAATGAGCGGTATAGATCACCCTGCTTAATTGTAAAGTTATCATTGCCGCCGTAAACCCTTTTCAGCCTATCAGGGATTGAGGGAAAATTGATACGGTTGAAGCTACCTCGTGAAAACTCAAATACATTCAGATCCAGGTGGTTCTTTTCTTTCATCAGCTCAATGTATAACTCTGGATTCCCGTCATTATCCATGTCCATGTTCCAAGCGTCTTTAATGACTCCTGTACGTTCAACAGAGATAGAACGGTAATCATTCCGCAGCGAATCTGACATCAACAGCAGATAACCACCAACACTATCCACACCCTTCC
>JAQBOT010000036.1 GCA_028287885.1 Pedobacter sp. | reverse complement strand
TTGTACATTCACAGCCGCCTGATCTGGATTTGTACCCTGTTTAAAGTAGACGGTTATAGCAAGCGTTCCATCGTTACTTGCCGTTGAACTCATATAGCTCATATCTTCGACACCATTAATAGACTCCTCCAGGGAAGGTGCTACGGAGCGCAAAACCGTTTCGGCGTTTGCACCAGGATATACGGCAGCAACCAATACTGCGGGCGGAGCGATGTCTGGGAACTGCTGTAAAGGCAGCTTGGTCAAGCCAAGTATACCCAGGATCACCAATAAGATGGAGATAACTGTAGAAAGTACTGGCCTTTCTATAAATTTTTGAAACATGATCTTGATGTTTAGTGTAATGGATTATTTTTTGGCTACAGCTGCAACCTGATCTGAGGCTTTTTCCGGATGAATCACTGTTCCCTCCTGTAAGTGATCAATGCCGCTCAACACGATCTGATCACCCGCTTTAATACCATCTTTAACCAGGTAATTGCTTCCTGTTTTTCCTACGATGGTTATAGGCACCTTTTTAACTTTATTGCTATCGGCAAGAGCAAATACAAATACTTTGTCCTGCATTTCGATGGTAGCAGATTCCGGTACAATGGTGGCATCGATATGCTGCAAACTTAAACGCACTTTCCCTGTATTGCCTGAACGGAGCAAGCCTTGTGGATTGGAGAAAGTAGCACGAACAGTAATCGCACCTGTTGTCTTATCAAACTGCCCATCTATCACATCAATTTTTCCTGTTCTGCCATATAGGCTACCATCGGCCAACAATAAGGATACGGGTGGCAAATGCTTCAGCTTATCACCTAAGGTTGCGCCATTATACTGATCCTTGAAACTTACGAAGTCTTTTTCTCCCAAAGAGAAGTATACATGAACATCGTGAACATCTGATAGTTGGGTTAAAGCATCAACATCCTGTGGGCTCACCAAGCTTCCTTGTTTTTTCAGAAGACGGCCGATATAACCACTTACTGGTGCTTTGATCAGTGTATACCCCAAGTTGATCTTTGCTGTTGACACGTTTGCCCTGGCCGACTCAATGTTTGCCCTGGTTACCTGAAAAGCAGCTCTTGCACTCTTTAACTGGTAATCTGACACAACCTTATTTGCAACAAGAGGCGTTAGCTTATCTATTTCGAGTTGTGCATTGCCATGTGCTGCTTCGGCTGCATGTAAACTTGCCATAGCGTTGTTCAACGCTGCACGATAAGGCTGATCATTGATTTTAAAGATGGCCTCGCCTGCCTTTACAAAAGCACCTTCATCAACAAACACTTTGTCAAGCGCTCCACTGATTTGGGGACGTACCTCCACATTCACTGTTCCTTCGACGGAAGCCGGATATTCCTGGTATGTCGTCTGGGTGCTTGATACCACGTTGGCGACCGGTAACGATGGTGGCGGAATTGCCGCAATTGGTGCTGGATCAGAAGAACAGCTGCTTAATATAAGTGCTGTAAACAGCGAAAGCAGATAAAACCAATGCATCGATTTAATGCCATTAGCTTTTCTAACGTCGTTAAGTAAATTTGCCATGTTGGGAGTATAAGTGTTCATTATTTAAGGGGATATTATAGAAGTTATGATATTGAGTGTTTAACAGCGTTAGATTATCTAACGCTGTAGTATATAAGTAAAAAAAATTACGGTCTTATTGACCGTATGATGCCAGTTATGGCGTCTTTGAGAACTTGCCGATTTATATCATCAGATGAGCTACGTCCAAGTATGTTGATGGAAATAAGTCCGTGTACAACCGACCAGAAAGTATAATACTTAGTACAAATGATATCTGAATCTAAGTCGTCGATCTGCATCAGCTCGCCTATCGCCGTGGTAAATAACTCCCAAGGTAGTTCAGCTTCAGGCAACTTATTGGCCATTTCGCAGCTACACGTTGTGGAAACGCCAAACATCACTTGATAAAGTTCTTTATTAGCAAAGGCAAAATTCCAATAGGCAATCCACATTGCTTCTAATTGTTCAGCAGGCATTTCATGCTTGCTTTTTGCTTCACGGAGATCCTTGGACAAAAGCAAGTATCCTTGTCTTGTAAGCTCAAGCAAGATGGCATCCTTATTAGAGAAATATTCATAAATAATTGGAGCCGTATATTCGATTACGTCAGCAATCTTACGCATACTTAAAGCCTGCCAGCCATCGCTTTTAACGATCTGAAGGGCAGCATCCAGGATGTTAGTCCGGGTTTCCTCTTTTAAACGCAATATTCTGTCTTTGCTTGCCATTGTCTTACAACACTAAATCATTTAACAGTGTTAAGCAAATGTACAATGTAATCTGAAACACCGTTTCATTTGATTGTCATTTATTTTTCGATTCCTCCGAAAACCGCCTAGACGGACTTTATAACACAATTTACCTAAAGGAAGATTAGTCATCTAAATTCTAGATTGCTTCAGCATTTCCTTAAAATGAAAAACCCCAAAAAAACCTAGCTTTTTTGGGGTCAGTCCAAAGCGTCTACCTTTCTGCGGGCAGTCGTTTTTTTGGGGGCAGTCCAAAGTTTATGATTTCTTTGGAGGCTATATTTTAGTAGCTTTTCTACTTATTCTTCTTTTGTTGGCCTGGTGCAAAAGATCTTGCAGACTTTGCTCCTACTCTTTTCTTTGCTTGTCCAGGAGGAACTTTACCGCTATTTCCTGCTGTTCCTAACGTATAGCAGGAAGTCATGAACATCAATGTTGTAAGCCCAATTATCAAATAATTCTTTCTCAATTTTAACATCTCGAAAGTTACGATAATTTGTGCAACACATCACCTCACTATAATATGCTTGTTAGATACTTGTAACTGTTCGTTACGTTTTGAAGCGGTTGTGGTGCCTGGTCTTGTTCAACAAAAAAGTACTTCATACCAGACTCACTTGCATGTTCAAAGGCATTCTTGAAATCCACAATCCCGGATCCAACTTCAGCAGGTGCTTTATTGATTTTGTCCATATCCTTCGCATGCCACAGCGGAAAACGGCCCGGGTGTAGCTTAAACAAGTCTACTGGGTTTTGACCTGCTTTCGTAGCCCAGCCAAGGTCCAGTTCCATTTTCACCAACTCTTTGTCTGTATTTTTTAAAATGTAATCAAATGGTCGGTATCCCTCCACCTGGTCAAATTCAGTTGCATGATTATGATAAGCGAACTGTACGCCCGCTTTCTTGCAAGCCTCACCAGTCTTGTTAAAGGTATCAACGGCACTTTTCATCTCATCCATGGTACTTACGGGAATACTTGCGCAAACAAGATAGCTAACTCCGCCTTCAGCGGCTTCATCAACCAACTTCTGGTAATCGTTCTTCAACGATGGAACTGTGCCCAGGAATTTGAAACGTTCCATGGCCTGCTTTGCCTTCGCTTCATCACCACCTGACATTTTCTTAATCATCTCTCCCATCTTTACCATATCAAAGGGTGCACCCATTACATGATGCGAACGCCAGTGCATACCCATGTCTTTTGCAATAGAGGCAAACTCCTTTGGTTTGTAACCGTAGTAATAACCTTTAGCTGTAGCGGCTGTTTCCAACTCCTTATAGCCAATAGCGGCCACTTTTTGCATGGTTCCTTTTGAATCCGCTACCATAAGGTCAGACAAAGTATACAACTGTATACCAATATCATTCTTGTAGTCGCCAACACTGAGGAAACCTGCACGGCTTAGTTTTGGCAATAACATTGCAGCTGCAGCAACTGTTGCTGATTGCTTTAGAAAAGATCTTCTGTTTGTCATGTGGTTCAATTTATTGTAATTTATGAAAATATTGGCTTATTTCATTACACCGATTCTTAAAATTCCCAGTCTGCTTCCGCTGATTTATTGTTTTGAAAGGAAGAACACAGTACAGTAATCGTTTCTTGTTCATTCTAATATACTGACCTCAAAAACGTTTAAAAGATTAATCCTATGAAAGCGATTGTTGCCAAATGGATTTATTGATCAACAATATTGGTGATTGCTTTTTTAAATCCTTGACGACAATCATATAATATCCTGCCAGCTATCATACTGAATATCTTTTTTACTCGCCAAATTTGTTACTCAAAGAAACCGTTATGGAACTGATACAGAGCGAGATTCAACTACCTAGAAGGAGTACTAAAAGAGAATCAATATTAGAGATAGGCATAGCTGACATTACAGCCATGGAAAAAGAACTGAACAAATTACAAGTTCTTTTTTCCGCAGCAAGTTTCATCCTGGCTGAGCATGATGTCCGAACCCTCTCAACCTTGTGCCGCCGACACGCGCAATTGAAGTTGGAGGTGCTGGGGCATTTTCAAAGGCTAAAATTATATTCCGTTGAAAACAGAAAGCTTGTCTTACAGTCCAGACTGAAATTAGATATAAGACTTGTAAATGAAATTTTAAGCCTAAAAAGCCGACTTCAGAATTTCCGTAGCAAGTTATTTAGAGATCCAAAGGGTAGACCGCACATGCTGTAGCTATTCTTTATCTACCTAGTGTGGGAGAACTCCAT
>JAQBOT010000025.1 GCA_028287885.1 Pedobacter sp. | reverse complement strand
GTGTACCAGGGAGTTTAATGCGTCCAATTGAAGGGCATCGTTGAAGACGATGTTGGCTATATGTTTATTGTTCAATAGACCAGCATCAGAATAGCTCTCCGGGCCAAAAGTTGCCCGTATACCTTCCATTAAGATCAGGTCTGTTACCATGATCTGTTTCGCCACAGTGTCTGCATAGAACACCGGGATTCCAAGTACTTCGAAGACCTTTGCTACCGTAGTTTTGCCACTTCCTATCCCCCCTGTAATTCCTACTTTCAGCATTATTCTTCAATTATAAAATCAATCTTTTCAGGGCTCATTTTTACGAACTTACAAAACTCCGGGAAACGTGTAAGCTTAATGGTCAATTGTTGATGATGCATATCCTTCCATTCACTAAGATCGACCGAAGCTTCCATAAATTCCTCGTTAATTTGTTGATAGCTCGACAAAGCAACAAGAAAGGTAACCTTCACCTTTTTCGGGTACAATTTCACACTATAGTATTCCGGATTGTTGATGACTTTTAAAGGTAGTTCTAAGGTTTTTTCTGTGAACTCATCTACAGGGATCTTAATTTCCGCGCTACCTGGAAATATGATTACGTTTTTTAACTTATTCTGCATCATGCCAATTCGCGTAACGGTTGTATTCTGCATGTTGTCTATCTTCAGCGTATCTGTTCTCCATTCCTTTATCTTATCAATCTCCCGTTGTGGGCCGGAAACTGTAACGTAATTAGGCGTTATTTCGATGTCATCAGCAATGCCAAATTGCTTTGCGAAGTTTAAACTGGATATTAGCTTTACCGGTACCCGCTTTACTTTCCGCTTTGAGAAATCAAAATACAAGGTGTCTGGCTTTACGGAAATTATCTTCTGAGAGGTTTCAAGCTGGCTGTTCACATTGCTTAGCTGTTCAGAGAAGAGGATGTAGTCTTTATTGTTCAGCTTATCCAACCCTATAGAAATCGAGGGTGGATTAACTCTCAAACGTGCAAACAAAAGCTGCCAACCGGTACCCTCCACCTGCAAGTCCACGGTGTCTGATTGTAAAGGGTGAAAAGCTTTATTCTGAGGAAAGTTCTTGTATACCAATACGGTTTTAGCCGTATATACATATTTGTTGTTTAAAGCCATAACCAGCCAGCCAAAAATAGCAAGAAGCAGGCAGGATATCACGGTTAGAAAGCGCTTCCTTTCTATCTTTGTGAGTTTAATTAACGGCATAAGGTAAAGTACTCAAATTTACTAAAACAAAAAAGCCGCTCCAAATTGTGAAGCGGCTGTGTTATTTTCCAATGATTATGCCTTTGGAGTTGTTGCTTTTGTTGCATCCAAAGATATTGCCGATTTATCAAATCTGATCTTTGTTCCGCTTTCTACCTCGATTAAGAAGGTGGTTTCGTTCATATCTACGATCTTACCGTGGATTCCGGCAGTCGTTACAATCTTATCGCCTTTACCAAGGTCTGCAACGAGTTTCTTGTGGTCTTTTGCTTTTTTTACCTGAGGTCTGATCATGAAAAAATAAAATACCACCATGATCAAAACCATAGGGACTAAAGTACTTAACATATTTCCACCACCTGCGGCTTGTAATATTACTGTTGACATCATATTGTTGTTTCTATTATTAACTTGATTTATGAAGCAGGTGTAACTACACCAACCAGG
This sequence comes from Pedobacter sp., assembly GCA_028287885.1. Classification (GTDB taxonomy): domain Bacteria; phylum Bacteroidota; class Bacteroidia; order Sphingobacteriales; family Sphingobacteriaceae; genus Pedobacter. The sequence goes on along the minus strand of JAQBOT010000025.1, from coordinate 1,022 downwards.
TGTACATCATTCACTGACGGGTTACCATTAGAGGTTACTGTAATCACCTTATCCTGCATACCTGATTTTCCAGTGCTGTCGAACACCACTTTTATTACGCCCTCAGCTCCAGGTTGAATTGGTTCTTTTGGAGGTTCCGGAATGGTACATCCGCAAGTTGCTGTTGCATTGGTAATGATCAACGGAGATTTTCCGGTGTTTTTGAACTTGAAGTTGTAGTGTACTTTCTCACCTTCTTTAATCTTTCCAAAATCATATCCTGGTTTTTCAAAGGTCAAAACAGCTGCATCTGCCGCAGCTGGAACCACTGCTTCGTTTGTACTGGTCGAAACCGAAGTACTCGAAATTGAACTTTGCGACGTTGAGCTGCTTGATGTAGAATCTGCACCAGTTTGAGCATTTGATCCATTTTGCTGGCAAGCGGATAGAGAAATTGCAGCAATTGCCAATATTATAATCTGTTTCATATGTTTATTCTTCTATTAATCCACGACCTGTTTTATGAATACTGTCTGTTCTTTTCAGGTCTCCTAAAATTTTGTCCAATATACCATTTATAAACGAATTACTTTTTGGGGTACTGTAATCTTTCGATAGGTCCAAATACTCATTTATGGTTACCTTAACGGGTATTGAAGGGAAATTCAGCAACTCACAAATTGCCATTTTCATTAGGATTGTATCCATCAAAGCAATCCTTTCAGACTCCCAGTTTTTGGTTCGCTCAGCGATCATCTTCTGATACTCGTCGTTGTTTTTCAGCGTATATAAAAACAGTTCCTGAACAAACTTACTATCCTCGTCCCAGTCGGCACTTATTGGTGTCAACTTATTTTTAAAAGGATCTTCAGAGGTAAAGTTTTTCAATGTTTTTGCAACCATTCCCTGCATTACTTCCTTATCCACCGACCAGTTGATGAATTTATCTTCGAATGCCTGAATGATGTTCTGGCTTTTCAGAATGATCTTCCTAAAGATGAATTTGATGATTTCTTTTGAACCCTCCAGACTGTCATCCGGAT
>JAQBOT010000021.1 GCA_028287885.1 Pedobacter sp. | reverse complement strand
CCAAAATCCTGGATTAACGGCGAAATGTTGTAAAAAAAACGGTAAGTAAAAAGGCCATGCAATTAATTGCATGGCCTTTTTACTTACCGTTTTTTTTACAACATTTCGCCGTTAATCCAGGATTTTGGCAAGCCTTTCACAAGATTTCCCGTCTACATGTGTATAGATCATTGCACGTAATTTCGCCCGGTGACTAGAATAATAGTCGACATTATTTTTTAAATTATTTAGTTCTGATATAAATTCCTCTTGGGTATTTATCATTGGACCAGGTAAGTTCTCCCGATAAGGGTATTTAAATCCATTCACTTGGTCAAAGCTATTTAGGTCATACGGTATAAAGTACATTGGCCTGTCAAGCAAAAGAAAGTCATGATATATGGATGAGTAGTCACTTATCAAGGCATCAACAAAAGGCAACAAAAAATTAGCTTCAACAAAATGCCTGATCGTTGCCAAACGTATATTTCCCGTCAATGCCGTAAGCTGGTCAATAACCGCTCTGCACTTCGGATTATTTGTTAGCTCCTGAACATGGGGTCTTAGTAAGAGAAGTATGTTATTTTCCTGGACGTACTTTGCCAGCTGCACTGCGTCGAAATCTTTGAAAGGAAACATCATTGTTTTTGGTTCATTCCGGCGCCACGTCGGCGCATAAAGAATTACCTTACTGTATTTCCTACCGCCGGTGAATGACTTCCATTCTTTATAAGCTTCTTCAGGCGGATTGAACATCCAGTCGTTCCTCGGAAATCCGGTAAGCTCATAAGATTCTGGATTCAAGCCATTACTCTTCGCCTGCACTTGGGCCATAAAGGGTGAAGTAGTAACAGCAAATGCCATTTGAGCGGAGGCTTTCATCGTATCACGCTGATATCCCCTGTCAATGCCGGTGTTTACTGCAAGTCTGGTATTCTTAACAGACTGTCCATGACTTAGAAAAATAATTTTTAATGCGCTGGGTACAGCCATATGGTGGACTGCAAAATCTAAAAGCCGGTTCGAATAGAACGCGTACTTTGCTTTATTCAATAGCATTACACCCTCGATGCTGTCAATTCTAGCAACGGGCCTGTTTTTGGACTTTAGATATTTGTAAACAAGCGGACTTGAAGTCATCCAATAATAGGATCCCCGCTTCTGGTGATTTATGAACCATTCAAAAAGTGCACGGCTATTATCCATGTAATATTGTCCATCCCTAGCACCAAATAAGATAATCTCTGACCCTTTATTGTTTACAAACAGGCCGATTATTTTGGAAAGAAAGATAAACCATACCTTTTTTAACCGTGCAGTTAAGTTCATGAATAAGTTCGTTTGAGCGTATATAATTATTTTTGTAATTCTTCAGCATGCATCTTATTTAATATGGATCGGATCAATGAACTTGATGTTGTCTCAGTATAATCGAAATATACAACTTCAACGCCGAATTGGGCAAATTGGACTTCAAGGTTATCCCACTTCGGACTACCTTTCCAATCGCTCCCTTTAAATATCTTATGGAAATGAAAGCGTTCACAATCATGAATCTCATCAATTGTAATCTGTGGTACAACACGATCAACAATCCTTAATGCCTCTAAAATTGCAACGCGCTCCGAAAAGGGGATAATTGGCATCTTGTTTTTGAGCTCGTAACAAAGCTCATCTGTGGTTATGCCCACAATAAGCTCGTCACATTGTTTCCTTGCGTTTTTTAGAATATTTAAGTGTCCGATATGGAACAAGTCAAAAACCCCAGTGGTGTACCCAATTGTTTTTCCCATAATATTAATTTTTTGCAAACATTACATTACTATACTTTCTACCAACAACTTCGACTGAAAACTCCTTCCCTCTTTGAACCAGTTTGTCCGCATCGACTAAAGAACTTAACTTATTCAAGATTGCCTGAGCTATCTGTTCAACTCCCCCAACGTTTACCAAAGCGCCATATTCCCCCTGATTCAGGATATAGGCTGGTCCTCCAACACAGTTTGTGGACACAATCTTCTTTCCCAACGCAAGCGCTTCGACCAAAACATTCCCGAAACCTTCGTAAACTGACGTAAGTACAAAGACCTCGGCTGCTTTTAGAAAAGGATACGGATTTTCCATTCCGCCAGTCAACCGCACACTGGATGTCAAACCGAGACTATCAATCAATTTCTGTAAACTTTCATGTTCCTCACCTTCGCCAATGATCATCAATCTACAATTTACCTTTTTTCTGACAATTTTAAAGGCTTTTATTAGGGTATCATGTGCCTTCATCTTTTGAAGCCTTCCGATGGTGATAATAAGCGGTATGTCCGGCTCATTCAACCAAGGATCCTCAACAACTTCGGCTACTTTACCATAGAAGCTTTTTGTTAATACCGGATTATCGATTGAAAACAACTTGTTTTCGCTCACCCATTTCTTTTCTTTCAATGATGCAAGTACATCTTTAGAATTTGCAATTATCCCGGTTGCGGAAGAATATGCATTTTGTATCATTCTCACCATTATCCCATTTCGGTGCAAGGTTAATCTAATTGGGTTTATTTCACGGATAAAAAACTTACCCGTTCTACTACTAAGTCGCCATGCAATCGAACTTGGTACTGTGGCATCATGGCGAACAGCTAAGATTGCGTCCGGCTTAATCTTTTTAAAATAAGAGGCTATCCAGAGTATTTTGTTGAATAGGTTTAGAACACGGCTGGAGTGATGTTTAGGAAACGTAATAACATCTACTCCATTGGGTATATCTTTAAACACTTGTTCACGCTCGGGACCGCCCGTAAGAAGCAAGGTTACCTTAGTATCATTCTCTGAAAAGTATTCACACAGATTTAGCGCGATCTTCGCAGCACCGCCTAGTCTTAATGATGGAATACAAATTATCAACTTTTTCATCGTCATATTAGAGACACTAGGCTCTACTTAGTTATTGGATAAATGCTTTATTAATTCTTATTTCACAAAATTTCATAATCAATGAGTTAGCATTTGTGTTCACCACGTCAAAATTAAATACTTCCATGGGCCGAAAATAATTTACACAAATGCACAAAGAGATCTCAGAAAGAATCACATCAGTCACAAAATTTTATACAGATCATTTGCCTATTATATCTGCTGTAATGAAACCATTCGTTTGAATCTGCTGGACTTCTCTGTTAATTCATCAAAAGTACCACTGTAGCTAACCCTACCTTTTTCCAACATGTAAATCTTGTCGGCCTTTTTAATTGTAGACAATCTGTGTGCAATGATGATAATAGTGTAATTACCCTGGAGCTTTTCAATGTTCTTCTGAATAAACAATTCGGTTTCCGAATCCAGAGCAGATGTCGCTTCATCTAAGATTAAAACCTCGGCATTTTTATAAAGCTCACGAGCAATCGAGATCCGTTGTTTTTGTCCACCTGATATCAGCATTCCTTTATCTCCAATATTGGTATTCTCCTGATCGCTCAAGCTATTTACGAAATCAGATAGGGATGCCCTTTCAATAACTTCCCAGAATCGCTTTACGTTCTCCTCAGTAGGTTCAGCCCAAAAGGTTACATTATTGAAAACATTGTCTTTAAAGATCACTGGCTCTTGGGAAATATAACCTATGGTGCTCCTAATCGTATCTGTATTATAGTCCGTTACGGATACACCATCTATAGTAAAAGTTCCTCCAGCAATCGGCAAAATTCCAGTGATGATGTTTGCAAGCGTGGTTTTTCCAGATCCACTTTCTCCAACTAAAGCAATGGTATGGTTTTTCGGAATCGAAAGATCTACGTTATTTAGCACAGTATTCTCTCCATACTTAAACTGCAAGTTCCTAATTTCTATTGATGATGTAAAACCCTTATAAACTCTGTCGCTGAATACTTCCTTTTCCGCTTTCATTTCCTTTGACAGCGCAGAAACCGACTGGATTGCACCAATGTTCTGCAAAAAGCTCTGCCACCAGTTTTGGTAATTCATCAAAAACGATAGTGCGCGGTAAAACAACAGTAGACTTAACATCACAGATCCGAGGTTACCATCCATCCACCTAATCTGAACAATGATAACTGCTACAACGATAAACATAACCATCGGCTCCCTGATACTCGCTGTTATAGCCTGATAATACCCTATCTGACGGTTTAACTCTTCTGTTTCTTCAATCACCCCTTTAATCTTCTTAGAGAAGCCACCAAACCGATTGGTCGCTTTTAAGTATTTGAAGAAGTGTACCGCCTCAATAAGGTGAGAGTTAAAAGCGTTTCCTTTACTTGAAATTTTAAAAGATGCAGATTTAACAGCCTTAACAAAGCGGCTAAATAGAAGATTTGTTAGAACAGATCCAAGGGCTACCAGCAAAGCGAACTGCCAGTTTGCAAGAAAAGCCATAATTACATAAGTAATCAACATTGCAACCGCACTGATAGAATTCAAGTAATGGTTCAAAGCAACCTGTAGCTTTTGTACTTCAGCCGTGATGATATTCTGAATTTTACCGGCATTCTGTTTTAGGAACCCATTATATGATAGGGCTTGAAGGTCATCTGTTAATTCATATCTTATATCTTTTATGAACTTTTGTTTTAAGGAAACTTGAGAGTTCAGTTGGAAAAACTTTAAAACACCCTTTAATACGAATAATATCAGCAACAGCACCAAAACAGTATAAATGTTCAACGGGATATTTAATTTGGTGAAGAAGTCCATCAAGAACTGAAGTTTTCCCATTGAATGTCCGGAACTCGGCTGTCCAGAACTATCCATCGACTGTAATAAAGGTATAAACATCGCAAGTCCAATCCCGTCTAAAAAGCTGACACAAGTGCTTAAAAACAAGTCAAACAAAAATCGAATGCGCAATACACGGTAAAAGAATTGAAAATAACCTATAAAATTGTGTTGTATTTCTGATTTCATTAAGTAAAAAATTAATTTATGATTATAACCGAACGTTTTTCCCTTTGTTTTTAATCTTCCTCTTCTTTCGGACTAACAGTCTGATATTCAGTATTTGTCGTCATCAAAAATACCATACTTATCGCGAAAAAAAGATTGTTAAATGATGATACAGAGACACCATTGATCAATACGATCGTAATAAAGACGACAGTGACGTCCCTTCTCACTTTACTTTTAATTAGCAGCAAGTAAACTGCGTGCATCAAAGCCAAAAAGCCTAGAATACCATGATCAAAGAGCACCCTGAAAATAAAGGAGTGCAGCACGACAGAGTAACATGTTCCGTCCTGTTTGTAGCTAAACATCATCTTAAAATAATTCATATAACTACAAGATTCCGGGCTCAAAGCTGTAATCCGCTCAGCGCCAAGCAGCCATTGAAAGAAGTTCCAATTCTCAACGTTTGACCACCAAACAAGCATGAAGCGGTATCTGTCTACTTGCTCTAAACTGGATGATCTTTGAGAAAAGATGTAAAATGCTACAGAACCAAGAAGGATCGCCGCGCCTGGAATAATGAAAACTCGGGTTTTCTTGAATGAGTCATAGATGACGAATAATACCAATACACTATACATCAAAAGTGATGACCTGGAGAGTGAAAGTATCGTTATTAGTCCAACCAACCCTAGTAAAAAGAGGTATTTCTCCTTCGTAACTGTATATCTAATTAGATATAAAGCGTATAGAAACATGAGCTCAAAATTGTTCTCCATGTAAACAATGGGCCGGTCTGATCTTCCGGTAACAATCATCAGGATATATTTAAGCAGAAAGAGTGAAAACAGGATGACAATCAGCCGGTTTGCGCCGGTGTAAGTCATTAATCTTTTGTTTGTCAAAAAGGTAAGGAAGAACAAATAAATATAAGACTTGTATATTTTTAGAAAGTCGAAAACATTTGCTTTGTGATAGTCAACTGCGTAAATATAAGAGAGGACAACATAGAGAAAACTTAGCCAACGTATGATTATGATACCTGTAATAGGTTCAGCGCGTTTTGTCCACCAGTAGGCAAGAAAAGCGTAAGACATAAATGTACCTTCAAGCACAGTCTCTGTCCAATCTGCCTGATGCTTAGTCATCAAAAAAGCTGAAGACACTACCGCGAGTAAAGCTAATGTGAGTATGAAAAAGTTCTGAAAATAAAATGCCTTTAGGGTGTTTCCTTGTGTCTGCAAAATCCTCTTCTTTAATCCTTTAAAATAAAACTACGTATTGAATCAATTAAACTCACAGATGCATAATCCCCAATTACACCTCCCGAATCTTTGCCTAAGGTGGATAACATGCTTGTGAGGATCTCCCTTAATTCAACTTCATCGTGTGCAACCGGCACATAGCCGAGCGTAGACATATTCTTTGTTGTATCGTACTGATGATTATCACGATGTTCATTCAAGTCTGCATTTCTGGGCATCACAATTATCGGCTTTCCTTTTGTTAGCGCCGATAAGATTGACCCAATTCCAGCATGACTAACAATAAGTCTTGAGCGATCAAAGATCTTCGTGTATTCTAAAGGATCTAAAAAGCCAACTACCTTAATATTCTTTGTTTCAAAGTTTACACCGAAAGCCTGCACAATTACTTCTTCACCGTGTAGGTCTCCCGCAATGTCATCCATTGCCTTAACTAGCCTGTTAAAAGGAGCCTGTGTTCCTGTAGTTACAAATATCATGATAAGACGTTCCCCGCGTAAATTATATTTTCACCAGCCAAATTTGGCCACTGTGTATAGATCCTGTCAACAAATTTCTTGGCAATGCGTCCACTCAGAGACAGTTTGCTTGCGCTGGCAATCGTATCAACCCAAATGGTTTTTATCCTTAACACCTTACCTACCGCCAACCCCATCAAACCGGGTGCTGCACCAGTGCTGATAATTACATCTGGCTTCTCGTTATATATAATTCTAAACACCTCGAACAATACGACCAGCAGTTTAAACTTATTCCACCTATTTGCATCGGGTATGCTGTAAAACTTGTTTCCCGTAACTGTAGATGCAAGGCTTGCTCTCGTAGAAATAAAAACCAGCTCCATACCCGAAAATGCAGGCATTAAACGCTGCAGTTCTACCCAGTGGCCACCAACAGATGCAATAGCAATTACTTTCATTCTTAATCAGTTGTATAGGAAAAATCGTTTTTCCAACGTTTCAACATAAAATTTTTCACGATATGCTGTTCTTCTTTATTTACCATAGGCTTTGCAAAAAGTGTTGCTTTAACCCCATAATAAAAGTACACCAGACCCGGATACAGCCCGCGCTCCTTAACGAGTTTCAATGACTTGAAAATATACATATAGAATGGATACCCCATATTTCTATAGCCGGTAGCTTCTCTAAGCAAACCCTTTTTAAAGCCACCCTCTGCACTTCTGGTTTGTGTTGGATACAAATGCCACACATGCTGCTCAAAAAACTTCTCCGTAATGAAACCATTAGATCTTGCAAGAATATCATCTATACCGTCCCAGCCTTTAAATGGTTTAAGTCCGCCCATAGCCTCCAGGCAGGTTTTCCTGTAGAACTTAGTTTGGCCTTGTGTATGCCAGCGATGAACAGACTCAAAGACTTTATCTTTACCTTCCGTTAAAATATAAGTGACTCCACTTGCTATGCCCAGTTTCGGGTATTTTGTAAACTTATCGATCAAAAACTCCAGGTATTCCTTACTTTCAATAACAAGATCAGCATCCAGCTTTGACACAATATCCCATTCTATATTCAATGATTCAGCCAATCTAAGACCATCATTGAACACATCTACAACGTTATTTCCCGTAGCTCTTTGACCACTTGAATTGCCGCGTCTATGGTAATGAATGAAAGGATATTTAGCTTGGTATTCTTTCACAAGTTCCGGAGACTTGTCATCAGACCCATCATCAATCATCAACCACTTCACCGGAAGTGTTGTCTGTTTTACGATGGAATCCATTGTCTTTACGATGGACTGTTCTTCATTCTTGAAAGGGGTGATGATAAGCAGATGCATTTATATATTATTATTTTTTAAACTTTGAACCATTTAAGTCTTCGAAGACTCAATAAACATATAGACAATAGATATCCAGCCTTTTAGCTGCTAAACTAAGAGATGAAATTCGCACATAATGGACGTAATATTACTTTTTAAACCATCCACCAAATTTCTTACCAAAACCCCGGTTCTCCGCTTCTATTCCATAGCTTCCGTAATTGTAGCCATAGCCATAGCCATAACCGTTGCCATTTTGAATTTTGATGTCGTTTACAACAATACCAAGTTGTTTCATCCTGTTGTTTTTGTTGAGATCTTCAACAATTTCCAACTGGGATTTCAACGTATAATTATGTCTTACAACATAAATACAGAAGTCAGCATGGTCGCCAAGTAACTGTGCATCAGTAACAACGCCAACGGGTGGTGCATCAATAATCACGAAGTCAAACTGCAATCGTAGGTCATTCAACAGCTCAGATGCACGCAAACTCATCAGCATTTCGGCAGGGTTGTTTGGAAGTTGTCCAGAGCTAATGATAAACATGTTCTCATGAGCCTCCAGCGGTTTTATGATGTCTTTAGAAGTCACCGACTTGTCTACGACGTAATTTGTAAATCCTATTGTATTTGTAATGCCGAATTTGGTCGACAAAGTGGGCTTTCTCAAATCAAGTTCCATCAGCAATACTCTCTTACCTGACAAGGCTAAAACATTGGCTAAGTTAATAGAGGTAAAAGATTTTCCTTCGCCAGACATACCTGATGAAACAAGAATGATGTTTTCAGTGGGTGACTTCAAGTAGAAACTCAGGTTTGTACGCAGGGCTCGAAACTGCTCCGCTATAGCCGAACGGGTCATATTACCTACAAGCAGATTGCCTACGTCTTTACTGTGGCCGATTTCCCCGATTATAGGAACCAGTGTCTTCTTCACGATGTCACGCTTCGAATCAATTCTATTATTTACCAAGTATTTTAGATAGATAATTGCCGCAGGTAGCAATAGACCAAGCAGAATTCCAGCCGCATAATAAATCACAGCACGTGGGCTGTAAGGCGTCGTTTCAGCCTTCGGCGGGTCAATATTCGTGGAGTTCGGCGTGTTGTATGTCTTTGAAATTGCAGTCTCCTCACCTCTTTGCATTAGAAATATAAAGAGTTCTTCTTTAATTTTCTGTTGACGCGCAAGATCCAGGTAGTTTCTTTCTTTTGCAGGTACACCCTGCACTTGACCTTCAACAGAGCGGATGCGCTGTAATAATCCATTCCTGGTGATATTCAGTGAGTTTTTGCTGCTGCTTAAACTCGCAAGCATATCGCTGTTTGTGCGGGCAATCTGCTCATTAAGGTTAACGATTATCGGGTTTGTTTCGGTCACCGTCATCAAGCGTCTGTCACGCTCCATAATTAGCGCGTTGTGCTTCTCAACCAGACTGCTAAACAAAGGATCAGAAACCACAAGCGTACTTGGAACGATGCTGGTACCTTTTGCATTACTCTGCATGTAATCTTGTAAGCTATTCAACACACTCAATTGTGTCTCAATTTTAGCCAAGTCATTAACATACTGTGAGCTATTTGATATCAATAAATTTGATTGCTGAGACATCTCGGTGATCGAGTTCTTTTGTCTGAAACCTTGAATATTGTTTTCTAAACTTCCTAGTTCCCCGCCAAGGTAACTTAACCTGGTCTGAATAAACGCATAGGCGCTATCTGCCAACCTGTTACGATCGTTTACGTTTGTTTCAACATAGATTTGAAGCAGTTTCTTTAAAATGTCCTCCCCTTTTTTCGGCACAGGATAGTTCAAACTAATGTCGACCACTGCGGAGGGATCAGTCGGAAGTAACACACTGAGCTGAGAGGCAAGACTTTCTACTCTCTTGTCAATAGAAGTAATATTAAAGGCATAGGACCCTTGGGCAACATTCGATGGGCTTTTCAGAATTTGAAAAACGCCTAAGCCTTTCACCGTTACCGGCTTACTATATGCTATTGTTGTGTCTAGCTTGTCTGAGATCAGTTGTATCTTTTGATTAGGCAAAAAGTTTATATCGAAACTCGTTGTTCTGATTGTATCTACAGGCTGAACCAAATCAACAATGAAGGGTGAATTGTACAACTCATCGTCTCTTAACTTTCCTTTTGAAAAATAGGTGATGTTCAACTTCATGTCGCGGACTACACGTTCCATCAAAAACTTAGTCTTCAAGATTGAAGCCTCGTTTGCCAAGGAGGAGCTGGCCATTGTTCCCAACTGCCCCAGCAACTTAGTCTCAGCTGTTACACCGCCTTTCGTTGGGTCGTTAATCAACACCTTAGCGTTGATTAACGTCATTGGCGTCTGAATTTTAAGAAGATAATAGGTAAACGCAAAACAGGCCACAACAGAAAGTAAAAACCAGTGCCATTTTGAAGTGAATTTGCGTAGTAGTTGTTCTAATCGTAAGTCATCATCAAATTCGCTCATGACTTGCGTATATTTTTTTGAACTCATATGTTTATTAAAGAAATTATTAAAGCAATTCTAATATGATTTGACGTCATCAACATTACAGACTAGTTGTTAAGCCTTGTAAATATTAATACCGCCGAACCAAGCGCAGAGATTACGAGAGCAGCAACAGTCCTCGTCGGCGCGTTTAACGTGGTAATTCTTGATTTGTTGGGTTCCACATACACCACATCGTTTTGCTTCAAATAATAAAAAGGACTATTAAAGGTGTCGGTTGAATTTAAGTTAAGACGACCAAATTCTTTGCGGCCATTGTTATCACGAATGACAAGTACATTTTCGCGTTTTCCATAAATGGTTAAATCACCAGCTAAACTTAGCGCATCGAGTACACTTACCTTCTCATTGGGGACCGTATACGCCGCTGGCCTTCCTACTTCGCCCAATACCGAGATCTTGAAGTTTGCAAAGCGAACAGATACGTTCGGATCTCTTAAATCTTTACTGGCTTTTTTCCTGATTAATTCTTTGGCGTCAAAAGTATTTAGGCCGGCAACCTTAACTCTACCAATTAAAGACAACTCGACTTCGCCATTTTTATCTACTAAATAGTTCAACGGCTCGCGATTGTTATTTGACGTCTGAGAACTGAGAACCGAACCAGCCTGGTTGACCGCAGCCGAACTGTTAGGATCAATCGTGTTTATTGAAATTGCTAAAATATCGTCATTTTGAATTACAGGTTCTGTAAACTTAGCTACGCTTTCCATTGCCGACCTTTTCTCGGTTGATAAATTCTGGAAGTAAGTAACATTTTTCGAACTGATACAAGATGAAATGAACATTGCTCCTGTCAAGCCTAATAGCATTAGAAGTCTTTTTCCGTTGAAGTTTTTCGTCATAGTTGAGTAATAATATTCTAAAATACATAAAAGCTTTACAATATACATATTACCAATATTTACAGCTTTGCATCCAGAATCGCATTATAAATAATGTTAAGTTGTTGGTTTTTAATGTAATTGTTACGTGAACCTAAACAAAGCTTTTTAAATGATTGTTTTTTCCCGAGAAGATTGTAAAGCCAATTGAGAAATAATGAGCAGCGATGTGCTTTGAATTGTCCTCCAATTGTGACAGCAAATTTTTTCCATATCTGACTAACCTTTTAATAGTGTTGCAAGCTTCCACATTCTCCTCTTTTGCCACAAATTCGAATAACAAAAACCACCTTAAGCAACAAAGAGGCCAAGAACTGCATTCTTCAACACAATTCTAATCACCTGTTCAACAAACAGCCGCAAAATCAACACAGCTTTTATGCTTCTTCTTTGTTTTATTTACTCTGATGGTTAAGAGGCTGTTTAAACAAATCATTACCACTATAACGATCATAATCAACTTTGTATTACCAAGTGCCTGCTGATGCATGGAGAACGCAGCTATGCCTAAGTTGAGTGAAAACAAAATTGACGTCGCTTGCAGATGACTTAGTCCAATTGATAGCAACCTGTGATGAATATGATTATTATCAGCCCTAAATGGTGAACGTCTACCCATTATTCGAAGCAGGAAAACCCTTGTGGTGTCAAAGAGGGGAATACATAATAGGGCAGCAAGTAGTCCAACTTTAGAGTCAAGCCTGAAGAAACCGACTGCCAAGTTTCTCTGTGGTATCCCAAGAAGCTTTAGACTAAGAAAGGCAATGAGCAGTCCGATCGTTAAGGAGCCGCAATCCCCCATAAAGATTTTGCGACTGGAGAATACGTTAAAAAACAAAAAGGCAACTAATGCACCGACAGCAGAACAAGACAGATAGGACATGCTCGTTGACCCTGCCTTGTAAAATAAATAGGCGTATACATTACAGATTAGCAGTGCCACTGACCCGGCAAGTCCATCAATGCCGTCAATCAGATTAAAAGCATTAACAAGCCCAACGACAAATAAGAGCGAAACTATAATGCCAAGCAGCTGAGTTAATCCTTCGAATTGTAGAACGCGGTGTATATGCAGGATCTGAACGCCGCCGTTAACAACAACAAAATAGGCTGCAACAAACTGGAAAACAAACTTTGAGCTGGCACTTATTCCTTTTACATCATCAATCAGGCCTAGACCAAAAATAAGTAAGCTGGCCAGGAATAGCCAGAACGTTTCGGTTGTACCTGCTGCTGTAATTAAAATTGGAAACAGAACTGCAATATAGATCGCTACGCCACCAAAGTGCGGAATCTTGCCGCCGTGAATTTTTATTCGTTCACCGGAAGCTTCAAAGAACTGCTTTTTTAGTGCGTAAATAACTATCCAGGGGACAATAAGTACCACCAGCAACAAACTGGTAACGAAAGAAAATACAAACAACATATCGGCGGCTCTAAACTGTTAAGAGAATTTAGAACACTGGCGTCGATTTTTGTTTGTATTTCTTGTGTTAACCGTCGCCCCAGACCGGCAAAAATCTGCACTGAGATCAACTTAATTTTTAGAAATCCTGGTATAAATTACGGAAAGTACTACGAAGGCCGAATGTTATAAGCTTCGTATTTTCAATGAAATCGACTGAATGTTCATTCCTGTATACAGCCCCGAGCTCCAGTCGTAAATTGTACTTTGGATTAATCAGGTAAGATACCTTTGCCTCCAGAAACCGTAAATTGGTTGTTAGCCCCTGACCTACATGGCTGTCGTAATTGACGCTTCGGTTGTTGTAACTTAGAAAGATGTTCTTTCCGTAGTTTTGTCCATATGGATCTAGTCCGTATGTAGCATGAATTGCCTCACCTTGGAAATCAAATCGTTTGTAGCTGTAGTTTAGTAGCGCAACAAACTCTCTGAAATTTGCACCAAGCGGATGTGCAAGTGGCTGGCTCATCCCGGAATAGTTTGAAATACGAGAATAATGGGCATAGGTATATGGTCTAGCGGTGTTAAACTCTCCAAGATAATTTAGATTCTTAACTTTAAAGAGGTCAGAACCTCTTAAACCAAATTGGGCGGCCCATTTATTTGCCCAGTAGCCTTTGTTGCTAAAAAACTCCTTGGCAGTGAATTCATCGATCATAAACTGCCCATATATAGTCAAATCGCTTCGCAACTCATATTTCGTGTTTAAGCCAATGCGTAATTTGTCCGGCGACTCTGCATTTGCGCCCTCTAT